>NZ_JBLFBO010000141.1:0-1039 GCF_047338595.1 Nitrospira sp. BLG_1 | reverse complement strand
CTGTCGCTTCGATTGTTGTGGATTACACAAAATATCACCGTGAGCCGTTGTCGCCATTGTGGACATTCGCGTTCCGCTTTTTTCTGCCGCCGTTATATTTGATTTACCTATACGCGGTCATCGAATACAGGATGGCGACAGGCATTTATGAAGCCTCCGCCGTCGCTCCGTTTGCGCGGGTTGGCTTCCTGCTGTTCCTGCTTCCGAATGTGGTGTGCGGGATTGTGTATCTCATTCAATGGATGAAGGCGAAAAGGAAATAACGGTCATGCCGTATGCTGAGAGTCTATCATTTTGTTGCCCGCATTGCACAAGAATCGCCAACCACGCCGGGGGAGTGGGGGCTGATTTTTACATTGCTGACCGTGTTGGGAACGCTCTTGAATATTCTCTACTCAAATCGTAATTCCCTCGTGCAACAGCAAAAGGAAATGATCGCCTCGCAAGCGGTCAAGATCGCCGAACTGGAAGAGTCTATCCAAACTCTGCGGAACGACTATGCCAACGCGGAACGTCGGCGCATTGACAATGAAGGCGATATTCGAGTATTGAAAGATAAGTTGCAGAGGGAAAAGATGCGGGTCAAGTCCCTGCAAAAGCGATTGAGCGCGAAAGAGAAGCGGTTACTGCGGAGGTAACTACGCAGGGACGCGGGACAAGCGGCACAACGGCTTAGATTACCCAACCAAAAACGGCGGGAGTAGAAACTTTGTCAGATTTGCCGCGCCCGTTTTTGGTCGGGTGCATCTTTTGTTGGGCAGACTCTATTTTGAAATTCAACAATTTTTGCTGAAAATCACTATCATCGAATATGCCATTGCACTTTGGACAAATATTATCTTTATGATTACTACCCCACCCATGATAACAATACGGGCATGTGACAGCATAAGCAAATTTATTGCTCCGTGGTGTTGGAAGATAGATAATCAATTTTTTCTTTTTCACGATACCTACTTTCTCGAAAGGTCTGCCCAACGGTGAGCGTGTGCGGCAGGTGGGGCGGGAGCGGGTGAAACTGTCAGATGCCGCGCCTCCC
>NZ_JBLFBO010000140.1:0-1043 GCF_047338595.1 Nitrospira sp. BLG_1 | reverse complement strand
TAGGACTTACGCAGATGAAAAAGAGTGAGTAAACTGAGGGAATGAACCCTCCAAAAGTCGATGAATATGATTACATCCAGTTCTTGTTGGCGGCGCAACGAGTGTTTAGCACGGTAGAGGCCTCAAAAGTTATTTCTGGTGAAGAAGGCGCACCTGCGCATGACGCCTACACCCGTCTGCTTCAACGCATTCCACCAGATAGCCAAGCCCTCTGGCGAGAGGTCGAACAACTTACCTTGAAAACCCAAGGCGTTCTGGTCATTGATGATACGACCTTGGACAAGCCGTACGCAGAAAAGATGGCGCTGGTGAGTAGCCACTGGTCTGGCAAACACCATGCGGTTGTGATGGGCATCAATCTCATCTCATTGTTATGGACGGACGGAAAAGCCCATGTGCCTTGTGATTTTCGTTTGTACAATCATAGCCAGGATGGTTTGACCAAAAACGATCACTTCCAGAATATGTTGCACTCTGCCCAAGAACGCGGGTTCACGCCCGAGTTGGTTGTTTTTGACAGTTGGTATAGCAGCCTTGAAAACTTGAAAACGATCCGTGGTTTTGGCTGGCATTGGTTGACACAAGTCAAGAAAAATCGACTGGTCAGTTTGGACCGGTCAGGAAATCGTCAAGTATCCGACTGGCTTATTCCATCACAAGGACAAAAAATGCACCTGAAAGGGTATGGCTGGATCAAAGTCTTCAAGACTGTAGCCAAAAACGGCTCATTTGAGTACTGGGCAACCAGCCAATTGAATATGACTTTGGAAGCGTGTGCATTTTACGCCTTGGATGCCTGGCAGATCGAAGTCTATCACCGTGGCCTGAAACAGAATACTGGTATTGAGCGTGGTCAATTTCGCTTGGAGAATGCACAGAAAAATCACATTGCCTTAGCCATCCGAGCCTTTGTTCGTCTGGAAGTCTATCGCTTGAAAACTGACCGCTCTTGGTTTGAAGCCAAGCAAATCATTATCCGACAGGCTATTCGCGCTTATCTCAAAAATCCTTCCTACATCCTTTCTCCAACTGCGTAACTCCTA
>NZ_JBLFBO010000091.1:0-3884 GCF_047338595.1 Nitrospira sp. BLG_1 | reverse complement strand
GGACAGATCCTTGAAGCCGGGGATATGGTGATCTACGTCGCGGGGTTTCCGGCGATCTACGGCCGGCAGCCGCTCTTTTTTCACGATCCCATCTTTGCGGCCAGGGCGGCTATTCCACCGCCAGCAGTCAGCGACAGGCTCTGTGCGCCGCACGTGCCACAGGCCGTAAAGATCGAGCTATGACGACCTGGGGGAGCCGCTTGCGTCACCCGATTGTGATCGCGGGTCTCTGTCTCGCACTGGTCCTCGTCCTGGCTCATCAATCCGGTCTTCGTTTCAACACGACGCGCAGTATTCCCCTTGGGTTCTATCGGATGTCGACCGAGCCGATCGCAACAGGAGCCTATGTGTTGTGGTGCCCTCCGGAGCGCCCGGAGTTTGATCTGGCGAAGGAGCGGGGCTATATCGGGGTCGGATTTTGTCCTGGCGGATACGGGAATATGATGAAAAAGGTTGTGGCGTCAGATCATGATATCGTGAGCGTGACAGATGAGGGGGTGACAATCAACGGGACGCTTCTTCCAGCGAGCCAGCCCAGTGAGGCAGATTCGATGGGGAGACCGCTGCCACGGTTTCGTATCACCGATCATGTGCTGGCTCCGACGGAACTCGTGTTGATGTCGGACACGAACGGCCGGTCCTTCGATGCGCGTTACTTTGGTCCCGTGCACCGCATGCACATCCAAAGTCTCATCCATACTGTCTGGACGTGGGAGTGAAGACGGCCGCCGCTGGCTCGAGGGCCGACGGCGTTCGAGCACCGGTTAGTGGCCACTCGATACCGAAGAACTACTCTTGGTGGGGGTATAGAAATCCGGCATTGTGGTGCATAGTCTCCGCTATTCCACTCCGACCTTTGCCCTCCTCAATGATGCCAACCCGACGCGGATGCAAAAGATGATGCGGCATCAGCATTATGCGACGACGGAGATTTATGTGGAGGAAGTGCAGCGACTGCTCGAGGGGGCGGAAGATGCAGTGACGCAGATTTGGGACGTCTATACTATCGTCCTTCAACGCCTCGTCCATAGGGCTATATGGCCCGCCACCCCCTCTCATGGCTAAGGCCATCTTCTGGTATTGCGCTCGAGCAGAGATAAGTAGACCATTACATGAAAAGAGGATGTCCTAGGTAAATAACCTGCTTCTGCACAAAACGCGACCGATCGGAGTTCCGATGAACGTGACTCTGTTCTTCCTTGGGTGGTGGAGCACGAGCCACATCGCGGTCTTCTCGCTCGCCATCGCGCTGGCGCTCCTCCTGGTCTTCCCGAGCCTCGCTGCCGATACCAGCTACGTCTACGATAACGCGAGCCGCCCGCGCACTGTCATCGATCCCGCGAGTGACCACGCGAGCAATGCCTATGGCAGCGTGGGGAATCTGACTGGGATCACTCTGCGACCGTCCTCCACGCTTGCAGTCCTGCCGTTCACCCTGTCAGCAAGTCCCATTGGAACGACGGTTACTATCTACGGCACGGGGTTCAGTGCGCCTCTCCGCCTGCAATACTGTGAAGTTCAACACCGCGACCGTGCTCACAACGGCGACGACCGCTATGACCGCCACGGTGCCGAGTGGAGCCCCGACCGGTCCGGTGAGCGTCACGCAACGGGTAGAAGACTCGGTTGATCAGAGAAATTCTTTTCGAAAGGAGGTTGCGGCGAAGCGGATACCCAGGACGTCAGTCGAGCCGTTCGAATGAGTGTTCACTACACAGGAGGTGTCGCATGCGTCGGTACTACTTGTTGTGGGCTGCGATGGTGTTCGTGTTGTTTGGGGGCGGTTCTTTTGCATTGGCAGGGAATAACTTAATTGCAGGGGGAGGCACTACAGCGGGGTCCTGGGAGAGGCGTAGTGCCAGCGGAGGGTTCCTCAACTCAGGCACCTTGTGGGCGACACGAATAAGTCATTGCGCAGTCCTACTCCCTAACGGAAACACGTTTCTTGCTGGAGGATCTGCATCTGGAGGGACGTGGGAAATTCGAAATGCAACAGGAGGCCATGTCAGTAACGGGACATTATGGACAACGAGAGATTGGGCTTTTACTTGTTCCTTGCTCGGTAATGGCAATGTGCTCATCGTAGGAGGAGGCGCTTCTCCTGCAACCTGGGAAATCCGTAACGGCGCCGGTGGCTTCGTCAGCCAGGGAACGCTTTGGACAAGCAGATACGGTCACAGTGCCTCGGTGCTTTCTAACGGAAACGTCCTGATTACTGGTGGTTATGGCTCATCAGGAACGTGGGAAATTCGAGGTACAAACGGGAGTCTTGTATCCGGCACGAGCACTACGGGTATTTATCTGTGGTCTGGCCGCTCCGGTCACTGTTCCATTCAATTGAATAATGGCAATATGCTCTTAGTTGGTGGTGGTCCAGGGTATATCAGCTGGGAACTTCGAAATAGCAGCATGACTTTGATTAGTGCCAATTATACTTGGGCCTCTCGAGATGGTTCCACGTGCACCAAACTCCTGAACGGGAACGTCCTTATCGTTGGCGGATCGTGGAGCCCTGGGACATGGGAGATCCGAAGTAGCACGGGGGCTCTTGTTTCCAATGGGAACCTGTGGGTTGGCCGTGACGGACATCAAGCCGAATTACAAACGAATACCGGTAATGTCTTGATAACGGGAGGAACCGTGAGTCCTGGGACATGGGAACTTCGTTCAGCTACTGGTGCACTCATCGGCAGTGGTAATCTGAACGCATCGCGTTATGGACACACCCAAAATGAGCAGTAGATCTGCCTGAAACTGTAGACGGAAAGCGGGGCAGTCGTTTCTGGACTGCCCCGAAGAAGTAGTTATACGAGACCGAATAAGGAGAGTTTATGCAACCACTCGGTCTTCCAATAAGGTCAGTGGCCTGGTGTATGGTACTCTGTTTGTCGTTCATCCAAGCCGCGTGCACCCAGGATCTGCAGTCCTCATTGGAGTCTCCCGCTGTCACTGCAATCGCATCTGCTTCAACCAATGACGCAACGTTGCCAAATCCTCGTACTGATACAAACGATCTCACCGACCTCCTTGTAGCCAATCAGACGCCTCCAGCGTTTTCTTTGTTCATCGGAGAAACAAACGATGACGGTCTGCAAGACGAGATATCCATTTGTGAGTTCAACAAGATTTGCGTCACGACGCTTGATACGAGGGACAAACGCGTCTACCAGCATAGCGCTTGGCACAACGTGGAACTCATTGCGGTACAAGATACTGACGGCGAGCCCGGGTCGGAAATCGTTGTGTTAGCCCATACGCATGAAGGGTTGCTTGCGTGTGTTTGTGTCGTTCATGACAAAACCACATCGATCGCATTCTACCGTGGTCTTGGGTGGAGTTCGGTTGACAGCACAACTCTGGCGAATACGGACGCGATAGATGGAGATGAGATTCTTGTCCAGGTAAAAACTGAGGAGGGAACATTACGCTGTTTATGTCTCATCCGTGATCGTGATCGGACGGTGAGGGAATATGTGGATCAGTCCTGGGCAACCATACAGATCAAAGAAGTTGTCGATACAGATGGAGCGCTTGGGAAGGAAGTCATTTTTGAAAGTCGGGACGCGACCGATCAGCTCATATGCGTCTGTATCCTCCGAGACCGCGAAAACGAATTGACCACCTACAGCGATTCCCGATGGAGGATGGGGGAAGTCCATCTGTTCGCCGATACGGATGGCCAACCTGGCCTAGAAATCGTGGTTGCTTTTAGGAATGGTGCGGGCAGTGGAATCACGATCATCCATGATGTTTCACAGACATCCAAAACCTATCTCTTCGAAGAAGAGCATACGATTCAACAAGTCCGGAATTATGATCGCTTCTCAGGGGAAGAAATATGTGTGCTCTTGCCAAGCCGTGAGAAGTTCGTATTGATCACCGAC
>NZ_JBLFBO010000050.1:0-16550 GCF_047338595.1 Nitrospira sp. BLG_1 | reverse complement strand
CCACAGATGGCCGATCGTGCGGAGCATCTCAAAGAACCGGTTGAAGATCTTCATCCTGTCCTCCACATTCAAACTGCGTCAGTCCCTTTCACCACTTGTGGCACCGATGAAGGACAGCATACCAAAGCCACGCGCATTTTAGGAAGTGCGGTTCACCCCGACGGCAACTTCCACTCCCGTATCGTACGATGCAACCTCCTCAACGCTGCTGGAATTCCTTCAGGGTCTTTCTGAATACGGCTTCCGACTATAAAGACAACATCAGAACCTAACGTCTCCCCAAGCTCTGACAGTCGTTCTGACCCGATTCGTCCACCGACGGCCGGCATCGTCGGCTTGATTGGCCCCCACGATGCTCGACAACTCTGTGCGACGGAGAGACAGTCTTGTTGCGACATAGGATAGCCCGCACCGAAGGCCGGATAGATGGTGAGATCAGCACCAGCGAGGCGAGGCAGCAGTCCATACAGAACGCCTGGTGCAACCCCGCCCCTCTCGGAACCGACCGATGCAGCCAGAAAAGCTGGATGACTCAGGATCGGCAGATTGAGACTCTCGTCCGAACTGAGCGACCTCATAGCATCAAATCCAGTCAGGCCCGGCGCGATCAAGAGACCAGTGGCACCGAGTGCCTTGGCTCGTGCCGCTCGCTTCCGCATGGTTTCAGAGGCACCACTGACATGTGCAAAATAGAGACAGGGGCGGCCTCGCCGACGACTCCGGTCACCGATGGCCTCTGCACATCTGGAGACTCGCTCCTCGAATGGACTCCAGCGCTGATCCAGTAAGCTCTGATCGTCTTTGATCAGATCCATCTCACCCTCCACAAGCTGAGCAGCCAAGTCGGCAAGTTCCTGCGCCGTGCGCCCTAAGGGTTTCAACACGCCACAAAGGAGCGGGCGGTTGCTCATCGCGAGGAGCTGCCTGATGCGTTCAAGGCCAAATCGAGGACCTTGGCAGGACGACAGCAGTCCATCTGTCATTGAAAAGGACAGTAATCTGACATTTCCTCGAAGACTGCTGGTCCCAAACAAGACATTGAGAAGATCCGCACAGTCACCGTTCAGAAGTTCCCCTCGAAACCGAATCGTGGCTTCATACCGACCCTCAGCGGATTGGTGCAGGTTCTGAATTTGCCCCACGATCTCTGATTGGAGTACGTGCGGAAGCAGACCGGCTTCCGCTTCGATGGTCTGGTCGAAGCAGATTCGCTCGGCCATCATCTGAGCAGTGGATGCAGGCCCATCAATCTCGTACACTGCCGTCAGAAACTCCGCTCCGTCAGGAACTCTCGCATTCATCATAGATGCTCAGAGGCTCATCGTTTTCGGGAGGCGGAGTGATAAACAGTATGTAAATACCTGGAGGGAACGACCGCAACGCGATACAGCCCCTCCCCAACTAGAAGCTTCATCGCCAAACCGGGCCAGCCACCAACGGGTCGCGTGGCAAAGATCAGCAATGGGGTAAGGTCCAAACCAGCGTGACCGTGCACGCTGGTTTGCAGGCTCTCACACAGGTTTGAAACCTTCTTGCTCCGCAGCTCGGTTAGTCGCGAAAGATTCGTACCGATACTTTTCTCCCCTTGATCCGTGCACGGCTGAGCTGTTGAATCACACGGGGAGCCAGGGATTCCGGAATATCAACCAGAGAAAATCGCTCTTCGACTTCGATCGCACCGATGACGCTGGAATTGACGTTCGCCTCGTTGGCGATTGCGCCTACGAGATCGCCCGGTCTGATACCTGACTCGCGTCCAGCGCCGATGTATACCCGTGCCATGCCGGTCTCCCGCCCGCCACCATGACGTGGCGGCCCTGTCGGTCGACGATCGGGTCGGGAGGCCATACTCCGGGACCGATCGTCATAGCGACCGGCCTGCCGGACAGGTCTGCCGAATTCAGCCTGCCGAGGAGGCAACGCTGGAATCTCTTGTTCAGGACGCTCCCCACCTTGGGTCCGCACAAGCAGTTTGATCGCAGCCGCCGCAACATCGGTTGGCGAATGGGAGGCGGTCAGCCGATCGACAAGGGGAGTGAACCCTTCCAGCTTAGCATCACGCAAAACCTCTGCCATAGTGGCGTGGATCCGTTCCAATTGTTTGGCGCGAAGATCAGCGACGCTGGGTACCGGCAACACACTGACCTGAGCTTTCGTGTGTTGCTCAATCGTTCGCAGCAACCGTTGTTCACGAGGGTCAAGGATCGTGATGGCCACGCCTTCCCGACCGGCTCGTCCGGTCCGGCCGATCCGATGCACGTATACCTCAGCTGAGGACGGGAGATCGTAATTGATCACATGTGAGACCTGTGGAATATCCAGACCGCGCGCCGCAACATCGGTCGCGACTAATAATTCGGTTTGCCCAGCCTTGAACGCCTGCATGACACGATCACGCTGTCCCTGGTTCATGCCGCCGTGGATTGCCTCGGCACGGTGACCACGCCCGGTGAGCATTGCCGTCACTTCATCAACTTCCAGCCTGGTTCGACAGAAGACTAATGCTGATTTTGCGCCGGCTACCTCAATCACGCGGGCGAGTGCGGCGCCTCGATGCGGTCTCGTGACGATATAAGCCGCTTGCTGGACGCGAGGAGCCGTGCCGGACTTGATAGGTTCCTTTGCAATCGTAATCTCAACGGGATTGTGGAGATGCCTGTGGGCAATTGAGCGAATCCGTGGGGGCATCGTCGCTGAGAACAAGGCGGTCTGTTTGGTCTTGGGCGTGCCTGTCAGAATCGCGTCCAGGTCATCCGCAAACCCCATGTCGAGCATTTCATCGGCTTCGTCTAAGACGACGATCTTCACCGCTTGCAGCTTCAGCGTGCCTCGGCGGATATGATCCAGGGCGCGTCCAGGTGTGGCCACGACCACATCGACACCCCGCTTGAGTGCGTGCAACTGCGGACCGATAGCCTGTCCACCATACACCGCCAACACACTCATCCGTAATTCCTTGCCGTACCGCTGCATCGCTTCCCCGACTTGAATCGCCAATTCGCGGGTCGGCACGAGCACAAGTGCCGAGGGACGAGCTTTTTCCGCATGCGCAATTCGCTGCAGCATTGGTAATGCGAAGGCTGCGGTCTTACCGGTCCCTGTGGCTGCCTGTCCGAGAAGGTCTCGACCTGCCAGTAGCGGTGGAATGGCCTCCCGTTGGATCGGAGTCGGTTCTTCATAGCCCAAGGTTTCCAGAGTCGTGAGAAGCGGCGCTTCAAGCCCGAGTGAGGCAAACCCTGGTGAGAAGCCCGTGGCATTCGGGCCGGTGGATGCTGACGATTGGTTCTGTTTCATACAGATGCTGACACCTTTCATGCTGAAAATGGACCGAGAGTCGTCCAGAGGAAACCGGAATCATACTATGGAGGCAGATGGTACGTGGAAGAGGATGGTCAGCGCAAGACACGGTGACAGAAGATGGGGTCTGACCTCAATACAAAACTGTGCGGGCGATCAATACGTCGGCCTCTCACCACGAAACGTTGCAGACACCCACATCACAGGGCATGGGAATCATCCAAGATACCGACGACCCCCATCTCCCATGGAGGAGATGGATTCCCCGGATGGAACAGATCAACTGTTCCACCCGGGGAATGTCATGAAGGGTTCAATCCCAAGAAAATAGGCCATGACGAGAGAGGATTCATCTATGTTCGACGCATAGCGACCGCATGCACCGGAACCAGACGTTCATCCGCCGGGATGAGAAATATCAGCTGAGCCAAGGCTCGGTACCTCGCTTCCAATGCACGACATCGCCTCACAAATCGACTGGCCGACAAGCGTGGAAAATAGTCGCGATGTGTCTCATAAAAGAGCGCTCGGCGTCCCCAGCGCTCGGCTTTGAACAGGCACAAGCGAGTCACTAATTCCAACAGATGGTTCGGTGACAACCGCGGATGCTCCTGATTAAACGGAGTGGCAAGAACAGATGGAGAGATGGTCAGTCCCTTCGTCACATCTTTCATCACGTATCCTCCTTATGCGATATGCCGACACCAACATCTCAAGCTCACGACCTTGAGCGCTCCAGGCCCCCGCAAGCTTGGCTCATCTTGTTGATCTCTTATAAACCCGGAACATGAAGGGAACATTAGGACAAGATGAAAACTTGTTCATCAAAGCCAGGAAGGACAATGCGGCGGAGTCATAAAACGGCAACCGGCAACAAGGATGAGGTCACGAATCGGCACAGGCACAGCCCGGTAGCGGTTCGGTGGCAATGTAGGTGAGATTGTTAGTATAAGAAACAAACCCCTTTTGACGCCCATACAGGATCAGCACACAATCCGTCCCTTTACGGTCGACAAAAAACCGGTAATCCGTACCGGACGGCGCCGCGATGGCGAACGGACGGGGCCCGAGATCATAGGTGGTGAGCGTAAAGACAGTCTTGTGTGCGAGCGCATCGGAAGTCGCTGACGGTTCACCCTGGTGAACCAACATCGTCGATAGTCGATGAATAAACGTGGCTCGACAGGATTCATCCACCAGATTTGTTACTGTAGCCATAGTCGTACAACCGGTCAGGGTCAGGACAATGATCCAGAGAATGCGACGGGACAAAGAACGCGGCTCTATCAGGCTGGCTTGTATTGCAGGAAACCTCACGACCAAGGGATCCACCCATACACTCTTATCCGAGACGATCCGGCATCGGGACAGCTAGCCTGTAAAACCTGCGGCGGCTTCTTCTTCCGTGTTACAGAGTTCAATCGTGCTTCCGTACACACGGTTCAGGAGATGAAATCCACTGGCTTCAAGCGCTTCCTTGACCATCCCCTTTGCCGCAGCGATCTTCATCTGCCCTTGAACGGCGCTCAGCTCTTTTGAGGCCAAGATGAGGACTCGAATCCCTCCGCTGCTGATGTAATCGACGTCGGCCAAGTTCAGGACGATCTTTTTCGCGCCTTGGTCCAAAATCTTCTTGATCTCCTTGTTCCCCTGTTCGGCGGTGGTGGCAGACAAGCTACCCTGTACCTTCACGAATGTAACCCCTGCACTTTCGCGGGACGTCACGGTCAATGTGTGTCGGGTTCCTTGGTCCATCATCCCCTCCTTACTTATTAAACATTGGGCACACGGTCCGAACTGGGTATCGAGTCGTCTATGATAGCAGCGATGCGTCGTTGGTTCCACCGGTACGATACCAACCGACCGAGCAATGCACACCTCGTAAACGCATTTACCCTGCCTCTTGGACCTTAGAGTGGGCCTCTTCCAAGGTAGAGGCATGAAGGTTCATCATCAACGCTCCGCTCAGTTGCAATACCGTGCGAACCTGCTCGTCCCCCCCTGAAAGCACGAGTCTCCCGGCTGCTTCGGTCATGACCATGACAGCTTTCAAGATCACCCGCAACCCAATCGAGGAAATGTACGAAATGTTCGAGAGATCCAACACGATCCTCCGTTCGCCACGCTGGATGTGACCCAGCACAATCCGTTCGACCTCCGGTGCGCTGTTCGTATCAAACCGGTCCTGCGGCGTCACGATCATCACGGCACCGCGTCGAACCGACTTCACATCGGTTCCCACGTCCATCGGTTCGTGAGGCAGGAGTGGTGGCTGCTTCTCGACAATGCTTGCGCCGCTCTTCTTATGATCATCGCGGTGACCGAGAACGGACGACGTGGAAACCAGTTTCTTCTTCACCGTCAGCACATTGCGTCCCACGTTGCGGTGGTAGGTGACCTCGTCAAACATGGAGCGGACCAGATGGATCCCCAACCCACCGATTTCTCGTTCATGCAGCAAGAGAGAGAGGTCCGGAGGAGCAGCGCTTAAGGGGTTGAAGGGAATGCCGTCATCCGCAATGGTCAGAATGACGTACCCATCCTGTATGTCACCTTCCACGTCGATGTGATGCTCCGTCGGGTCGTTGGGAAAGGCGTATTGCACCACATTGTTCAGCAAGTCATCCAGCGCCATATTGAGCGTGGGAATCAACGGCTTGGCATCTTCCCATTGTGCCACATACTCCTCAAAGGCGATCTGTAGGACTGGAATGGCCTCCAATTGGTTGGGCATCGTCTGTCGAAAGACCCGAGTTGCGACATCAGACGGAGTCATGCCGTGATAGCGCAGCCCCAGCATCGTGATGTCGTCCGCCTGTGGAGCGTCACCCGCAAACGCTTTCACGGCCGACATCACTTCCCCCAAACGGTCCACCACCGAAAGAGCCTGTGATTTCCTCAGCACCATTTTCAGCCGATCCTTGCCGAACAGTTCACGCCTTCTGTTGTCCGCTTCGGTCACTCCATCGGTGTAGAGAAAGAGCTCATCCCCAGGTTCTAATTGGATGGTGCTTTCTTTGAAGGCGATGCCTGCCATGGGACCGACCAACGGCCCGTCTTGAGCCGTCAGCCATTCGAACGCGCCGTTCCTTCGCTTCAACAAGGGCGGATTATGGCCGGCATTGGTCGTCACAAGCGTGCCGTCTCGGAGATTCAAGATGCCGAGATAGAGCGTGACGAACATGCAGCTGTCGTTCTCAGCACTGAGCGCATCGTTCACATGCGTCACGATACTGGCGGGCGAGGGATCAGAGGCTGCTCTGGTCTTCACCATGATTTTGGTCATGGCCATAAACAGCGCGGCGGGGACTCCGTTGCCCGAGACATCACCGATCACAAAACACAGCCGATGCTGATCGACCAGAAAAAAATCGTAGAGATCACCGCCGATCTCCAAGGCCGGTTCCAGCACGGCATAGAGCTCCAATTCTTTTCGATCCGGGAATGCGGGAAAGACGCGCGGGAGCATACTCCGTTGAATATCGCGGCCGACATTCAACTCTTCTTGCATACGGGTTTTCGCGGCCTCGACCAAGGCCAATGAATCCGCCAACCGCGCCTTGGCATCCTCAGCTGCCTGTTCGGCGTTCTTCAAGGCCGTAATATCGGTGGCAATAAAGACGATCCCGCCATCATCAGTCTTCCGCTCATTGATTTGCAGCCACTCTCCACTGGACCGATATTGAATGTACGGTGAAACCGGATCGCGATGCATTTCAAGACGCCAGCGCATCCAGGGTTCGACATTTCCCATCGCAGCCGGAATATCGCCGCGTTCGGCAGTTCGGCGGACGATCGACTCGAATAAGTCGCCGGATTGGACCTGGGCTCCATTCCCGGACATCACCTCACGATACTTGCGATTGCAGATGACCAGACGGTCGTCCGCGTCGAACAAGGCAAACCATTGTGGAACACTTTCGATCGCCTCGATCAGCCGAGCATGACTCGCACGAGCCAGCGTGGATGCCTTCGTCACTTGCCGGTCGATAACGGCCAGGAGGGTGGAAAGCGACACGGCGACGACAGCAAGAAGATCGACGTCGATGGCCGGTGGGTGCATACGGTTTACGACATCCCCTACCCCGTACATCGGAATCATCCCGATGAGATGCGTCCCGGCAAGAGCAAACCCCATGGCGGTCGCCTTCTCCGTCACCCGCCAACCACCGTAGCTGATATTCCATCCTGCAATCACGGTGACGACAACACTAAGGACAACGATTCCGATGACCGAGTAGACAAACGGAAGCAGGATCGCTTGGGCATCGATCGGGTGGTGCACGGCCATGGTGCTGGTCACATGGGTGAGACTCATGCAGGCCCCCATCAGCATGCCCCCGGAGACCAGCCGCATCTCTCCCTCGACGTGACTGCTGATCACATAGACGGCAATAGCTCCGGTTGCCCCTGCGGACAGCAGTGAGAGTAGGGCCAGGCCTGCGTCTTCGGTGGCCGAGACGCTGGGACAAAAGGCCAGGTTTCCGATGAAATGCATGGCCCAGATCTCAAGTCCGGCCGCGACGGCTCCGATGAACAACCATCGGATCGTGGTGTGCCCTTGATCGGGGGCACGCATCCGTTCGGCAATGCTCAGGATGACGTAAGAGGCTGCACCTCCAAGTAACATCGAGCAGACCGCGAGCAGCGGATCACAGATTCCCAACACAAACACACCCCGCTAAGGATTGAGGCCTACGAACCGATCATGACATCATGACACGCGCCTCCAGATCTGGAGCCACGACGGTAAGGCGGCGCCGGAACTACCTAAACCGAGACTTGTAGCAACCCCATACCATGTTGAATCGCAGCTGGCAAGCCGGCGAGCGGAGGGGTCTCTACAGCGCGGTAGATAAGGACGTTCTCACTGCATTCGCTGATCGAGACGCGTTC
Source organism: Nitrospira sp. BLG_1 (assembly GCF_047338595.1). Classification (NCBI taxonomy): domain Bacteria; kingdom Pseudomonadati; phylum Nitrospirota; class Nitrospiria; order Nitrospirales; family Nitrospiraceae; genus Nitrospira; species Nitrospira sp. BLG_1. Next base: position 8,357 of record NZ_JBLFBO010000050.1, on the reverse strand, counting down.
AGCGCGGAGCTCTCATCTTTGGGCCACCAACCGACAGATCAATCGGACCTATCGAAGAATATCTTCCGTCGCGCTCGCTCTAAAGAAGCGGCTATCCAGACTCTCCTCCCGATTATCCTCCTCCCTGCCCAACCATGCGGCAGACCTTCTCTACATCACGTTCAGAAAATAGAATATTGCTAGCCAAGAAGCTGTAGTCGGTATGTAATTGTAGCCAAGCAGATTAACTCACCGGAGGGAGTAAGGTCATGGCCAATCGAATGAGTATTATCGTGCTGAGTCTTGTGCTATGGATGGGACTTCTCATCTCTCCAAAAGAAGGATCAGCTGAATGGTACGCCGATGCCTACGCGGGAGCGGTTTTTACCTCAAATACCGACCTGACAGTGACCAGTTCATTGGGGACGACGACAACCTATCAGGGCCTCGACATACACAACAGTTGGACGGCCGGAGGCCGGGGAGGCTATTGGCTGGACAAGCAGAAAATGGATTGGCTTGGATTCGGACTGGACGTCTTTTTCTTCCATGTTAAGACGCCTCCAGGACAACAGGTGGGGGTGGTCAGTGGTGGAGGAACTAGCACGCAATTCGCTCATTGGAGCTTACCGGCATGGGGAATCGGCTTCGATGTCCTGCGCCTGCGACTCCCGCTGCTTCGGGATGACCAATTCACTCACGGACGTGTGCAGCCATATCTTGCCGCCGGACCGGCGGTATTCATTACCTACGCAGGGCAAAATACATTTGTTCAGCCTACGGGACAAAGCTCCACCGACGCGTCAGTCGGCGCCAAAGTGGACGCCGGTGTGACCGTCATGGTCACGAAACGGATAGGAGCATTCGCGCAATATCGCTTCACCCACTTCACCACAGAATTGGAGTATCAGAACACGACACCTGCCCTGGCAACAGAAATATTCAAAACCACGTACGACACGCATCACGCAATAGCAGGCCTGTCTGTACGCTTCTGATTCCACTAGCCAACTTCCCGTGCCTGCTCAGTCTGATCAAGGCTGAGCAGGCCACAGCCTCTCCATTTTCAACTTCTTCGGCATGTGCAACCGGGGCAGGACGATCAGCGTGAGCCTCACACTTCGCGGTCAGCGCACCAGCTGATTGAGCCGTTCCCATCGTGGATCGTGTGTGTCGGGATCGACCGACCAGTAGATAAAGAGCACCCGTCCCAGCAGATGTTCCTTGCTGATCGGTCCCAAGAAACGGCTATCTAAACTTTCTTCACGGTTGTCACCCATGAGGAAATACGTCTCTAGCGGAACGGTAATCGGTGGGAGATGATCGCGGACATGCCCGGCCATACTCGAGCGGTCGGAATGGCGCGTATAGGGTTCCGACAAGGCGTCACCATTCACATATACGACCTGGTCGCGAATCGCAATCTGATCACCGGGGAGCCCGATCACACGATGGAGAAACCGCTTTCCATTCTCATCCGGATAGCGGTAGACGACGACATCCCCCTGCTGGGGCTCAGCCGCCTGATAGGCCACCTGGTGGACAATCACATGGTCACCCGGCAACAGCGTCGGTTCCATTGATTGACTGGGAATCTGGTAAATCTGGGACCGCGCACGAACGAGTGGTAACAGCTCCGGTAGACGGTCTCTGACAAAAGACTCGCGAAGATCTTGTAACCTGGACGACGGTGACAGGCTTTCATCTTCATACGCTGCGAGCAGCCGCTGCGCCTCTGCGCCTGGCAGTTTGGTGCCATAATATTCCGCGAGATGATCCTCCCAGAAGTTGGTCGGAGCGAGATCGACGAGCATGACTTTGAGTGAGTGCACAAAGGATTGTTCGATTCGATCAGTTTGCGTGAAGGTCAATGGTGTAGACAGCCCCGACTGGGCTTCAAGCAGACGGCTGTACCCCGCCACATCCGACTGAGCGGCGATCACATGGAACAAGCGATCAGAGGTGACTTCTAGGCGAGCAAGTTGCTGATACACCGTGAACGGTTCCGGATCAACATGGGACACCGTCAACGAGGTTTCGCTGCATCCGGCCCAGGTACCAAGGCCCACACCCGCCAAGCAGAGGACGACAAGCCTGAAACAGTTTCTGCCACGGTCAGATACAGAACAGCACGACATGTGAGTCATCTCTCCTCCCGTACGTGATACCGCGGAAGAATACCGCACTCTGTGTCAAGGCGAAAGGCCTCCCCTACCCATATCCAGCCTGACCGTCGTTCCCTCAGACGGATCGGTCTCTTGCCTTCCTGATCCATGGAGGAGTCAGAAGACTGATCAGGGTCTGCGGCTTCAATGTCAAATCGCGATAGGTTCTGGTCCCCGCCATCACATCCGTCACCGCTTCACAGAGACGCTGTCCTTCTCGTAGAAACGCCCATGAACGGAGGCGAGGAAAGTCATACAGCAATCGGGCAAACAGACGCCCGGCCCGCAGTTCAGGCATGAGGGACTCCGCAAGCGAGCGAGTATACTTGGCGTGAACGGCCTGTTCGTCCAGATTTCCCTCAATCAAGGACTGCGCAGCCGATTGGCCGCTGCGAAGGGCGAATGAAATGCCTTCTCCTGTGACAGGATCGGCAAATCCAGCCGCGTCCCCGACCAACAGCACGCGGTGCTTCATAAACGGTCCTGTTCGCGGCCGAATGGGAATGACGAACCCATGATGCTCAATCTGGGCCACATCACGACAACCCAGTAGATCGAGATACGTTAAGATTGTGCGCTTCAGCTCGCCTTCCCGCTGAACCATCGAGAGGATACCGATCGAGAGGTGTTGTCGTTTCGGAAACGCCCAGGCATAGCCATGGGGGAGAATACCGAAATCAAATCGTGCCACGCCATTAAATCGATCCAGCCGATCCTGAGGCATCGTGACCTCATACTCCAAAGCCGGAACCAGAATCCGTCCGTCCGCCGTTCCGACTTTCCGTGCCACTCGGCTCAGCGCGCCGTCGGCGGCTAGGACAAACCTGGCCCTCATCTCTCCCATGCTGGTGGAGACCCTGACACAGTCACCGTGATAGGAGACATCCTCGAACGAGCAACGTTGGTGCACCACAGCGCCGCCTGCTTGCGCGGATGAGAGTAAGGCATAATCAAACTGATCGCGCATTGTCATGGAGACAATGGGTGAAGGTCGATGGGTGGTGAAGAATACGCCTGTGGAGGAGAGATGGAGTTGTGCCGTGTGACAATCCTGTTCGATCACAGGGCGCACATCGATAGGTACGGCCTGTATCGCACGACCAACAATCCCACCACCGCACGTCTTATACCGTGGCAACGCCGCTTTCTCGAGTACGGCAACCTGTACACCTGCCCGTGCCAGTCGCCACGCCGCGATAGAACCAGCCGGGCCACTACCGACTACAATGACGTCATACGTGAGACTCATCGCTCACGTACGCCGCTGTTGACAATGAAGGAGGTCTTTTTCATTCAATAGGGAATGCCTATCAGGATGAGCCCGGTGCCTGTTGCGAAAGGGGCTGATGAGTGAGGAGCCATCACATGGTCGTCTGCACATGCTCCTCATCTTCGAATTGCAGGAACATATCCTGTCGAGCCTCCGCAGGAAAAGCGATCCTGCACCATGCAGCCGACCACGTGTCTCACTCAACATCCATGACCTAGTGTACGTTGTGTCACGTTGAAAATTCAGCACCGATTCTTGGCGTGATCTGTGGTAGCCTATGTGGCAAGACGGATTGATCTCAACCGGTTCGGTCGTGAAACGTCAAGGAGAGATCAGCTGACAACAGAGTTGGAGCGGGGAAAATGGTGCGCCTTGTCCTACTTCTACTCATCGTGGCGCTGGTCACTGTGGGGCCGCAACTCTGGACCAAGCGCGTCTTTGCCAGACACAATACGCCCCGTCCGGACTTTCCTGGGACCGGAGGAGAGTTAGCCAGACACCTGCTCAATCAGTTCGACCTTCACCACGTCATCGTGGAACCGACGCGCACAGGCGATCACTATGATCCTGTCAGTAAAGCGGTTCGTCTGACCCCGGAGATCCTCGATGGCAAATCCCTGACGGCGATTACGATTGCCGCCCACGAAGTCGGACACGCCATTCAGCACCACCTCGGATACCAGCCCTTAACGGAGCGTACAAAGCTCGTGCTGGTTGCCCAGAAAGCGGAAAAGATCGGGGCGGTGCTCATGATGGCCATTCCCATCGCGGGAGCAGTCGCGCGCACCCCGGTTGCAAGTGTGGTCGTGCTGATGGCTGGGATAGCGACGATGGGGATCTCGACGTTGGTCCACCTGATCACCCTTCCCGTCGAATGGGATGCCAGCTTCAGACGGGCCTTGCCCGTGCTCAGACAAGGCAACTATCTGTCACCGGCCGATGAACGAGGGGCTCGTAGCATTCTCACCGCCGCCGCATTCACCTACCTGGCCGCATCCCTGGCAAGCTTGGTCAACCTCTGGCGCTGGATTGGGTTTCTCCGACGATAGGCCCGGATCAAATTCCAGGCTTCATCGTAGTCGACGGTGGAAGAGCTCAGCCGCGAGACCATAGCAGATGCGCGCAACAGCTGGGTCGTATCGAGGACCTTCGTCGCGAAGAAAGGCATGGGCGCCGTTGAACTCATGCCACTGAAATCGCACAGCGGCATCACTCAGTGCGTTGTAAATGAGTGCCCGCCCCTCGCGAGGGATGTGCGGGTCCTGTCGACCCCAGATCATCAGGAGTTCACCCTTGATCTCGGCAACTCGATCCAGGCTGTCGTCATGGAGTCCCTGGCCAAGACTGTGCTTGTGAATATCCGTCGCATAGAAACATGCGGCGGCCAGCACATCGGGGTGCATCGCCGCACGAAATGCCAGATGGCCGCCGATGCAGATCCCCATCACACCCAGCTTACCCGTGCAATAGGGTAACGACGCCAGATAGTCCAAGACCGCGCGCGCATCACCATCGTAGCTCGACAGAGTTTTAGTGATTTTGTGCTGATTACCGCGCGCCGCGCCTGCCTCGTCATAGGCCAATACCGTACCGGCCGGCTCCAGCTCATGAAAGATCTCCGGTACCGCCACCACAAATCCATGACTCGCCAGCATCGCGGCCGTGCGACGGATCGGCCCCGTGACCTGGAAAATCTCCGAGTAGAGCACCACCCCAGGATAACAACCCTCACCGTTAGGACGAACGAAATAGGTCCGCATTAGTCCCGTTGGAGTGGGCAGGTCAGTCGATTCAGACTCAGTAATGGTCATAGATCCAACTCATAGTGGGTTGTTCTGATTTAGAGAGAAGATGGAGTCGGCCACAGAGTCATTGTACGTCAGAGCGAACGGGTTGCCCTCTCTTTTCTCTTTTCTCTTTTCCAGATCGTGAGTACGGGCTTGGAAGTTCACAGTGATCCTAACCCGAAACCGAGACCTGTCTCCCATTGATGAATGGCTGGTCAATGGCAGGATTCGAGGCTTATCACGCGAGCTTCTTCTTGATCACCGCCAGATGCTTAGGGGTCGATCGCACCAGGATCCTCACGCCTTCGGCATCATACTGTTCGGACAGAATCCGCATCCGCGATCGGATCTCGGCCAGGATCTTTTGAGCCGTAAATGGAATATGCAATTCCTCATCGATCATCTCCTGCTCGAAGTAGCCCATGATGCGATCCCGCAACGCGGTCAGATCATCTCAGCTCCTCGTGCACAGGAACACAGCTTCCGGATATTCAGACTGTAACAAGGCGATCTCGTCCGGGCCGAGACGATCTCGTTTGTTCAACACCAAGAGGCTGGGACTGTCCGTGGCGCCCACCTCGGCTAACACATTCCGCGTGACGTCAAGTTGAGACCGAAAGGAAGGATCTGAGGCATCGACGACAAACAGCACCAGCGAGGCGCAGGCCGCTTCATCCAACGTGGACTTGAACGACGCCACCAGATCATGCGGAAGTTTCTTAATAAATCCCACCGTATCGCTCATGAGCACTTTCGGACGCGTTTCAGGATGGAGAGGCCGAATCGTGGTATCGAGTGTGGCGAACAGCTTGTCGGCCACGAGCACATCGCTTCCCGTCATCGCCCGCATCAATGAGGATTTTCCGGCATTGGTGTACCCGACCAGGGCGACGGTCAATTCCTTCTCCCGTCTTGCTCGGCGGATGTGGTGCTCGTCTCCAATGGCCGCCAATTCGGTCCTGAGCTCCTTCAGGCGATCACGAATGCGGCGCTTATCGAGCTCCAGACTCGTTTCTCCTGCCCCCGATTCCTCCGCCTTGCCGCTCTCTTCCACCACCGGTCTCACGCAAGCGTGGCGCCAGATAGTTGAGCCGAGCGATCTCGACCTGCAGCCGAGCCGCTCTGGTCCGGGCATGTCGACTGAAAATTTCAATGATGACGCCGGTTCGATCAAGCACCGGCACGCCGACCGCACGCTCAAGATTGCTCAATTGTGAGGGCGACAGGTCACAGTCTACAATGACGACTTGCGCCTGTTCGTGAGGACTGCCTGACGTCTCGCCTAGCTCTTCCGATTCCCCCTCGTCGAAGTCCTCTGTATCGTCCCCCGCCGAGGCCTCGTGCTTCGAGGCCGATTGAGGCATCGGTTTCTCATATGACGGCCCAATGACCCCGGGCCCACCGGTCCACCGGGCTAATTCAGACAGTTTCCCTTGGCCCAGGACCGTTGCAGATCTCTCGGAGCTCCGTTTCTGAGTCACCTGGCCGACGACCTGGTATCCCAAGGTCTTTACCAGACGAGTGAGTTCTTGCAGCGAACTATCCAGCTCCTCCCGAGTTACACCGGGAGTATGGATCGCCACCAGCACGGCACGAGATTGGGAGAGGGTCGTCATCGTTTCTATTCCCTTGGCTACATCGTGGAAGAAGAGATGTCATCTTATCAGGGAATGGCGCGTTTAGCGCAGCTCACACCGCATCTCAATACGACGGCTGTCACCTGTGATACATGCAGTTCCATTTGCCCTTGATGAGCAGCTGTCCTATTGTTTGAGCAAGGGGGAGGTCTATGACACCCACACCGATTCTGTTTCATGACATCGACGGCGTACTGTTCGGCGAATACGCGGGTGAGTTTCAGCTTCGACCCGGTGTGAAATCCTGGCTTGCCTGGGCCCACGAGCACTTTCAGGTCATCTGGCTCACCTCATGGGAATCGGACAAGATCAAGGCCCTGTTGCACGTCCTGTATTGTGAACGGTTCCACGGTCTTCCGGAGGTCCCCTCGTTTCATCACGCCAACTGGACGAACTGTCAGAACAAGGTGATCTGGCTCGAACAGGCCGTCAAAAAGTTGAAGGACCGCGAATGGTTTTGGATCGACGACGAAATCAAAACATGGACACCGGCGATTCAGCACGCCGGCCTCTCCCTCGACCGCTGTATCCAATCAAATCCGGAAGGAAGGGATGAGCTCCTCCGGATCCAATCCACCCTGGTCAGTCGGCTTGAATGGATACGAACACAGACGCGCGATAGCATCCGTCCCAAGGACGCGGCATAAGCGACGACCGTGAGAGGCGTTCGAATGAACGGATGACGCACCGCAGGCAGCCGTCCATCCTCCCGTGTGCTTGTCATAAATTACGTATCGATACTATTTGCAATGCATACGTACGTGTCTTATCGTATACTCATTCACAGGTCGTCAGCCGGCCTCCCCTTCGAGACTGGTACGGCCTGGCACAGGCATGCGATTGCGCTTACTCCCACTGCAAGTTCCCCTTCTCCTTTTTCTGTGCAGTACCCCTGCCTTCTCGTTCACCGGCCTGGTCGTATCCGTCAAAGACGGTGACACCATTGAAGTCCTGTCGAACGGGCAAACCACAAAGATTCGCCTGCACGGAATCGACTGCCCTGAGAAGCGCCAGGCCTATGGATATCGGGCAAAACTTGCCACGGCTGTCTTGACCTTCGGTCAGGCCGTCACGATTCACCCGCATGAAAAAGATAAGTACGGGCGACTTGTTGCCGAGGTGATACTTGCGGATGAGACGAATGTGAACCAGCTCCTCGTCAAAGACGGATGGTGCTGGTGGTATCGGACATATGCGCCAGCCGATCCGGTGCTTGAAACGCTAGAGTCCGAAGCACGTCGAACCAGACGAGGGCTCTGGATTGACCCCAATCCTGTCCCGCCGTGGGTCTATCGGAAGTTGAAACACAAGCCACCTGTCGGCGTCTTGGAGCCACTCCCCTAGCCCTCAATAGGCATCCTCCCGGTCGCCGACTTCTCAGACAGGGACGTGACTCCTTCTTCAGCCTGTCCCGTGGCCACGTCCACATGAGCTGCTTTTTTCTATTCGATGGCCTGTTCCAGTTTGTACCGCTCACGATTTCTTGGACACGGTTGTTGCCGTATTGGACCCGACCTCC
>NZ_JBLFBO010000090.1:0-3918 GCF_047338595.1 Nitrospira sp. BLG_1 | reverse complement strand
CAGCCAGCGGCATGAGGCTGTAACCTATGGCGTCCACTATTGACGACTGGGCTCAATAAATGATGTGTTTCCCGGCCAGCTACTGAAGAAAACTCTTGAGGAGATATTTGCGCTTGCCAAGAAAGGAGATTCAGCCGCGCAGACGGCCAGAAAGCTTTTGACCGAGAATAAATATAAGAAGGGAAGTTGATTCATGTGGTATGCGGCTAGTCTATTTATGAAGGGAATACATATAGTCGATCCTCCCATCAAGCCTCTTTGGGAAGAATCGATCGTCTTAATCGAAGCTCCTGATGATCTTAGGGCTACGGAAAAAGCTGGCGAAATTGGGAGATCCAAGGAGCATAGTTACTACGTCGATAAACCTTCTCGCCACGAGATGCGGTGGGAATTCATTCAAGTGGAGAGGGTCTACGAGATAGACTCCAGCACTTTTTCTGCTGGACTAGAACTGTTTTCTAGATTCTTGAGAGATAGTGAGGCGGAAAGTCTCCTTACCCCGTTTGATGACGACAAAGACGTTACCCTATGATCCGGCGTCGCAGGTCCAGCAAATTCTCCACAAACTGGGCGCCAGCGGGCCGACGATCAATCAAGCCGCCTACACCTACAACGGCGTGGGGAACCGCGACAGTCTCACCGATCGACGCGGGATTCAGAACTTCGGCTACGATAATCTCGATCGCCTGACAAGTGCCAGTCATCCCTTGTTGGGAACCCCGCAGGCGTTTGCCTATGACGCGGTGGGGAACAGAACCACAGCTGGGAACGTCACGAATGCTGGCAATCAGCTGACTGCCGATGCCACGCACAGTTACCAATATGATGACAACGGCAATTTGACAAGAAAGACGCTCCTCGCGACGGGCAACTACACCCAGTACACCTACGATCCTGAAAATCGACTCATCAAGGTCGAGGACTTCGTGGCGGGGAATCCCACGCCCGCGTTTACGAGCACGTATCGGTATGATGGACTGGGTCGGCGGATTGAGAAAGTGGCGAATGGCCAGACGAAGCGGTACGTCTACGACGGCGAAGATATTCTACTGGAGTACGACGGATCGAACACCTTGCAGGCGCGGTATACGCATGGGCCCGGGATTGATGAACCCATTGCGGTGACGAAAGGCAGCAGCACCTTCTTCTACCATCAGGATGGGTTGGGAACAGTGACAGAGCTGACAGGTGCCAGCGGAGCCGTCGCAAAAGCGTATGCGTATGACGCCTACGGCACCATTCTGGAATCGCCGGGTACAGTCGACCAACCGTATACCTATACGGCCAGAGAACTCGATGCGGAAAGTGGGCTGTATCATTATCGCGCGAGAACCTACGATGCTGGAGCTGGAAGATTTATTCAGAGAGACCCTGTAGGAATTGAGGAAGGAAGGAATTTGTATCTCTATGTACGAGGAAATCCCCTCAATAAAATTGACCCGCAAGGTTTGGAAGATGACTCCTCTGATATCAGGCTCAAGCTCAGTGGCGAAATTCTGAGCAGCCTTGCAGAAGAATTTATCGTAGAAGGGCTTGGAGGACGAGTAGGTCTTGTGTGCGCTTCGCGGTTCTGTAAAAGACAAAAAGCCAATCCGGCTTGGCATACGGTGTTTACGGAAATGTACGAGCATATTTTATCAATATAAAATTCCAGCTGGTACAGCAGGCAATAGCGGAGCACTTGTTGATGCTTGTACAGAGACCTGTCAGAAAATAACTAAGTCGGCTAAGTTCAAGAAGGACTGTAATTGTCGCAAGGAGGAGTAGCTATCAGAACGCTCTTTATCAGTATTCTGCTTCTCACCATTGCTCTTCCCGTTCTTGGAGGGGCTGGAAGTGGCAGCGCAATTGAAGACAACTGGCTAGCTCTTGCAAAGCAATACGTTCGAGCTGATGAGAAACTGTTACGGCTTGAACAGAACAAACAAAAAGGCATACCCCAGCAGTTGGATCTACGGGATGATTTGCGAGCCAACCTTGAGCACGCTCCTTCACCATCTATTGATCAGCTTACCTCCCTCCTGCGTTCCCTCGATCCTTTTGATAGAAAAACAGCCCTTGTAGTTACATTTCTCAGGCACATAACGAGCCTAGATCTCACAAAGCTCGTTCTCAATCGCTACAACGATGAAAGCGACTTTTTTATCAGATTCTATAGCCATCAGGTTCTGATGAACTTAAGCGACGAGCAAGTACGGACCGTGCAAGCGGATATTCTGCGCATTAGTAGGAATGAAAAATACGAGACAATCCTCGTTACGAGCCTTCCCACGTTATTACGGCTTGAGCGAGATGCCGTAGTTCCAGTTCTAGTCGGATACTTCAAAAAAGGGTCGCCAGGCTTGAAAAGAGCCACCTATGCAACTCTTCGTTCCAGCCACGACAATTATCTCGAGGAAATTAGGAGCATTCTGAAACGGGATAAGGCTAAAGGTGCGCTCGCGTTTATTGACAGGCTCGACAAGCTGTAATTGCCGTTGCTTAACAAGCCTTGCTAAATGATGTTCCTCACATCACTTGGACCTGCAAAGGGCTTCAGTTACGATCCGGCTAGTCAGGTGCAGTCAATTCTGCACAAATTGGGCGCCAGCGGGCCCACGATCAATCAAGCCGCCTACACCTACAACGGCGTGGGCAACCGCGACAGTCTCACCGATCGACGGGGCATCCAGAACTTCGGCTACGACACCTTGGATCGGCTGACGAGTGCCTCGCATCCGCTGCTCGGGACGCCGCAGGGGTTCGGCTGTGAGCAATCACGTCTGACATGACTCTGGACTCAATGGGGCCGTCATGCTGCGGTGTGACGATTTCAGATCCGTGGGGTAGGGGGCTCAAGACTGTGGATCACAGACGAGCGTCTTGAATTGTGAGACGGACACGATTGTGGTTGTGACGAGCTTTCTGGCGTGCGTGAAGTCGTGATCCCCGGTAATGAGCCAGTCCGCATGGGTCGCCAGGGCACAGGCGAGAAATTTGGCATCGGTGGGATCCGGAGGATAGGGCAGCGTGACCGGGATGGCCATCGGCACAGTCACCGTCTCCAGCCAGGTCAGCCACTGATGCAGGAGGTCAGGCGAGAGCCCGAACTTCGGGCGGGCGAGAACCGTCTTGTATTCGGCGAGGATCTCCGTGGAGACGACCCAGTCCCATCCCGGTTGAGCCACGATCCAGCGCAGGACGGCGTCCGGGGTTCTGTTCTTGAGGGCCGCCGACACCAAGACATTGGTGTCGATGACGACTTTCATTGGCTGGTCCTGACAGCGGCCACTTCTGCGGCAATCTCCGCGTCCGTGAGGAGGCGGGCTTGCGGCAACGCTTGCGAGGTGTGTAGCAGCTGTTGCAGCGTCCTGAGCTTCGTGGCGGATGTGGGGTCGTCCGCGATCACCACCACTTCGACGCGTTCTCCGGCTTGAAAGGGCATATCAGACAGGGTCACCTGGCCGGAATCTTCAACCACGACATATTTTCGGTAGGCTCGCATCGGCATCACCTCGTAAAGATATTATGATCTGGCCCCAATCTGAGTGCAAGCCTGTTGGAGATTCGTTCGCATGGCCACGACGGATCCGCTGACCCGCACCACGACGTTGACCTATGACAGCGCGGGGAACGTGGCCACGTCAAAGGATGCGCTGGACCGGATCACGAGCTTCGAGTACGATGCGAAGAATCGGTTGAAGAAGGTGATCGATCCACTGCTCGGGGAGACCGTCTACACCTACGACGGCAACGGCAATCTCCTTACGGTGAAGGACGCGAAGAACCAAACGACCACCTTTGCCTATGACAGCCGGAATCGGTTGATCTCGAGTACTGATCCCCTGGGCAAAGTGGAGACGTACGAGTATGATGGCAACGACAATCTGACCCCGGTTGTCAATAGTGGACGCCATGAATGACAGTCTCACGCCGCCG
>NZ_JBLFBO010000006.1:0-209101 GCF_047338595.1 Nitrospira sp. BLG_1 | reverse complement strand
GTTCATCACGTTCGCATTCATCGTGGATGGCTTACGGTAATGTTAACAGGCCCTAGAAGAAGCCGCTCGTTGGGATCATCCAGAACCGCAAGTTATTTGGAAGCCACCGGCACCCCCACACTATTCACGGATAGCTTTTGCTCGCTTCTGCAGGTAGGCATTCCTGACCGCGGCGTAGAGATCCAGGGTAGACTCTTCAACACCCTGAAACTTCTCTAAATTCAGAGAACGGTCATTGACGATCTCCACCGCACGTGCCCCAATCGAAATGGCATAGGTGGCTGCTCGTTCCTCGACATCAACCACGGTTGGAATGGACTCGATATTATGCATGGTGGGGACGATGAGCCAATAAATCGGATTCAGTACGATATCCCCGCCATACCCAATCAGATCTCGAACTGTATAGGGCCCGAGCAGCGGCACCATCAGGTAGGGGCCAGGTTTGACCCCATAAAATCCTAGGGTCTGTCCCGTGTCCTCTTCCGGTGTGGTCAGGTTGAATCGTTGGGCTACGTCGAAAAATCCACCAATCCCAACAGTGGTATTAATGAGAAACCGTCCCGCCTCGATCCCTGCACCCTTGAACTTTCCCTGAAACAGGTTGTTCAGCAATCGCGGTGTCACCCGACTATTGTAGAACACGTTACTGACCCCGACTTGGACGATGTTCGGCACGACGGCGTTGTAGCCTTTGGCGACGGGTTTCAGTATCCATCGATCAAGCTGTCGGTTGAATTCGAAGAACTTCGTATTGAGCGGCTCCCAAGGATCATACTCTTCCATCCCTTCCGTATCCGGTTTGGCGAAGGGATCGAACGGCTCATCCTGAGCAGCATCGCTGCTAGCGACAGATGGCGGCGTTTGGACAGATGCATCAGCAAGCAGAATGGGTTGGGCATTCTGTCCGGGGGTGGCGATCAAAGGAGCAGGGGATCCTTTGGCTACCGCACAACCAGAAGCCAGCATCAGCACTATGGCAAGCGCAAATCTTTTTGTATCCAGTAATAGTTGGGACAGTCCACACTCGGCCAGTGGTTTCATTCTCCTACTCATCCTCCTAAAAACTGAACAAACTGATACCCTCAATATGGCGCCGCACTGTATCAAAAGCGGCGTCCCCCGCCAATCATAAATTTCTGTTGGTCTTCTCCTATATCACTATCGTGCAAGGTGGGAAGTCGCTTATGATGAGGGGAGAGGACTGTGATCGTGTTGATCGAGTGAGTGTACTGGTGATAGGAGAAATCTGATGCTCGTGCTCATTCATAAGGAGTGCGGCGGCCCTGCCCTGGAAGAGTCGCCAGTCGGAGAAGTCTGCGCGATCTCCGTCGATCGCTTTCCATTCTCCTGCTTCACCTGCCTGGAAGAGATCGTCGATGAATCCGAAGTGCGGCTATCGGAAGAACTGGGGATTTAGCCACATCCAGCCATCTCGCTGGTTCTTACGGCGTCTGACTTGTAGGGACTGATTTGGCCTTACGATAGGCTTCGTCGGCCTCGCGGAGGAGCTTCGCGCCCTCCGGCCCGTTGGTGCGCTCACCGTCTTCCTGGAGCGCATTTCCCAAGTTGTTCTGGATCTTGGCCCACAACTCCGGGAAATCCTTTTTCGAGTATACGGTACAGGCGTCTCGTAAGGCCACGGCTGCGGCGCGGAAGTGTTGATGAAGGCCCTCCTCCTCTGACCGAACCGCGATGTATCGCTGCGTGTTTCCGATATCGATCATCAGCGTTGCCCAAAGGGTCGGCATCGCTTGCTTTGACACGTATCGCAGGCCTTCCTGATAGGCGGCCAACGCCTGATCAAATTCATAATTTGCGTAATAGGCATGTCCCGCGAGACGGAAATCCTCCACGACATCTTCCGTGAGTTGGATCAGTTCGCGTTTGGCCTCGTCCAATTGAGCGGAATCGGCGATCGTAACCATGTGGCCACTGACCAGCAAGAATCCCGGTCGGTCGTGTCGTGACCCGGCCCAGGGCATGGGCGTGGGTTCAGCCGGTACTCGGAGCGTCGTCATGAATCTTCCTGCGACAGAGGGTTCATTCGGGCTCTCGGTTTTCCGGATCGTTCGGGACAAGGCTTCAATCTCGTCACTTTTCCGTTTGAGCAGGTCCAGCTTATTGATGGTGTTCTGCTGACGGCACGTGGCGGCCTGTTTGAGGTGCTTGTTATAGATGGCGGCGAGGCACTGCTTCCCTCGGTCATCGGACTGTTCGTACTGCTTGACCAACTCTTCGACCTTGGCTCTGACCTCTTGTGCCGGAAGTCCGTGGGTAGCCGCATACTCCTTCACCGCCTGCATTGGGTCGACGGCACCATCCTTGCCGGTGAGTGTGACCTGTTTCCTGAGCTTTTCCGGCAGACTTTCCAGGAATGTATCGAATTGTGCCGAGGAGAGAAATATGGGAGAGGCCTCGGGGGCGAGGATAATGTCGCTTGTGAGTTCCGGAGAGAGCTGCACTTTGCCGGCCAGGGGTGTGGCAATCGCCCAACCCTTACGCTTGACGTACAGCGCGATGGTTTGACCGATTCGAATGGCATCGGGTACCAGCACACGATAGCCTCCATCCGCTTGCGTCAGGTAAGGATTGCCGATGTTCACGATCCAGACCTGTGCGCCGGTTGCCGGCCGTTTCGTGCCTCCATGTTGCTCCAGGACTTGGCCCTGCAACCAGTTCTCGGCATGTACGAATCCGACCGACATCGGGAGCATCAGGACGAACACAATCAGGGAGGTTCGTGTGCGCATTATTCCCCCTTCTCCATTGGGAAACGCAGATCCGTGTTTCCCAAGGTGGCGTAGTTTGAGTAACTCTTGTATCCACTCTTTTGAGCCGTAAATTTAATCGAGGCTTGTCTTTGGCTGGTTACGCGAAAACGGAAGGACCCATCCCCTTCCGACGTTCGTTTCATGTCGAAATCCGGAAGGGAGATGACGACATCTGGCAGGGGCTCCCCGGTTCCTTCGTCCAACACCGTTCCTGCAAGCGGCTGCTCCAACGGCACGGCTGATGGAGGCGCTCCACCCCACTTTGCCGGCAGATCCAGGAGGAGCGTCACCGCCGTGAGAACAGCCACAGCGAGACCTGCCCAGGCCTGCCATCGCTCGACAAGCGGTTTGGCCTTCTCCGGCATCGTCGCTGTCGAGGGTGCATTGTGGATGTGGATATCGCCACCGGCCTGGTAGATGTTTCCTTGGACCGTCCATTGTTGTTGGGCGAAGACGGCCTTGGCCTGTGCCAGCACGGCAGTCTCTTCTAGCGCTGTGATGTCATGCAACTTGCCCAGGACGGGTATTCGTCTGCTCTGGTCAGCCGGCGGCGCAGCTGATAGACAAGTGGTTAGCCCCGCGACATCCTGCACTGAATACCCATGAAATGCTCTGAGCGCTACAGCGAGGGGGGTGTCGTCAAGCAGGCAAGGGATGATGGTCTTTTTGAGCGCGATGGCGGTATTCCATTCCAGCTCAACGAAATGCGAGATCGCCGAGTTCTTTGACCAGGCGAGAAGAAAGACCTCCTGATCGGCAATCGCTTCGCCCAAGACTTTAGGCCATTGCTGCCCTCCGTAGATCTTCTCTTGGTCACGCCAGATCGAAATCTCCGGCAACGACGCTCGAAGGCGGGCCGCAAGTTGTTCGATCAACGGCAGGTCTGCTCGTGAGTAGCTGAGAAAGACGCCGGGCATCCGACGGAGGCCTCCTACGTATGAAAACGCAGAGTACCATAACGCAAAGAGGAGTACCGCTCAAGGCAGTGGGGTCTTGCTGGATAGACTGAGGTGTTGACCGAGCCCGGCTCGATCGGGTCCAGACTCTCGCCGCCGACGGTGTCTGCATCTGAGCACCGTAGCCTCTATCTCATACGCTTCCCTGCCCCGACTGCGCCCTCAGTGGAAATGTTCAACAGATCCGAGTAATGTGTCCCTCAACTCAACGAGTACCGGAAAGCGATCATTGCATGTCCTCATCACGGCAACATAACAGCGGGCCTGAGTCAGACGGTCCTGAGGTTCCTGAACCCTCCCATGCCGAGCGGGCCAAGACGCTGGTGTACTTGCAGCAGACAGGGAGTCTTTCAACCCTCTCGCGCAAACAGCCAGGGTGGCCCTTTGGGTCGGTGATGCCCTATGGGTTGGATGCCGAAGGACATCCGGTCTTTCTGATCAGCACGATGGCGATGCATACGCAAAACCTCCTGGGCGATCCACGTGCCAGTTTACTGGTGACGCCACCGGAGAGCAGGGTTGATCCACTTGGGGCAGCCAGGGTCACGGTGATGGGCTCCGTGACCAAGGTGCCGAAAGAGGAGAACGCTGAGATTCGCGCCCGTTACCTGGACCGCCATGCCAACGCCTCTTACTGGGTGGACTATCAGGATTTCGGTTTCTTCCGCATGGCCATCGCGGAGATTTACTTTGTCGGTGGGTTTGGGTCGATGGGCTGGGTGACACCGGCTGACTATGTCGCGGCGGCTGTGGACCCGCTTGCAACTGCATCCCTCGATCTGATCCACGAACTCAATACGGAGCAATCGGAGACGTTGTTGCGACTGGCCCGCACGTTAGGCGATACGGAGGTGCAGCAGGCGACGGTGACCGCACTGGATCGGCTGGGGTTTCATCTTCGGCTCACTATTCCTGGCCGGATACAGGGCGGGCGTGTGGCGTTTCCCACCCCTGTGCGTAACGAATCAGAAGTCAGAGACAGCTTGGCCGGCTTGGCCGCTCAGGCGAGCGCCGGGCTCCAAGTCCTGCATTCGCTGTAGGCGGCGGGTGCACCAATTCCTGGAAGGGATCGTTTTTTTAATTAGGCAGCACATTACCAGCTAAAGTAGGGGACTATATGGCCACGAATGATAAGCAGGTTATTTTTTCACTCGTCAATGTCGGGAAGGTCTATCCGCCCAAGAGACAGGTGTTGCGGGAGATCTACCTCGGTTTCTACTACGGGGCGAAGATCGGAGTGCTGGGCTTGAACGGTTCGGGCAAGAGTTCGCTGTTGAAGATCATTGCCGGTGTGGATCCAAATTACACAGGCGAGATCACGAGATCCAAAGGCTACAGCGTCGGTCTGCTGGAACAGGAACCGCAGCTCGATCCCAACAAGACGGTCAAAGAAGTCGTCGAAGAGGGTAAGGCGGAGTTAGTGGCGCTGATCCATGAATACGAAGCCGTCAGCAACAAGATCGGCGAGGTCGGCCCGGATGAAATGGAAAAGCTGCTCGACAAGCAGGCGCAGCTGCAAGAGAAGATCGAAGCGGCGAATGGCTGGGAGCTCGAGAATCAGCTCGATATCGCGATGGATGCATTGCGCTGTCCGCCTGCCGACCAGAAAGTGGGGACCTTGTCCGGCGGAGAAAAGCGTCGAGTCGCACTCTGTCGCTTGATGATCCAAGAGCCGGACATTCTGTTACTCGACGAGCCGACGAACCACCTCGATGCGGAATCAGTGCAATGGCTCGAACAGCATCTTCAACAGTATAAGGGGACAGTCATCGCGGTGACGCACGATCGGTACTTTCTGGACAACGTCGCCGGCTGGATTTTGGAACTGGACCGAGGTCATGGGATTCCCTTCCAAGGTAATTACAGTTCCTGGTTGGAGCAGAAGAAAGACCGACTGGAGAAAGAGGAAAAGGCGGAATCGAAGCGGAAGAAAACGCTGGAACATGAGTTGGAGTGGATCCGCATGTCGCCGAAGGCGCGGCAATCCAAAGGTAAGGCGCGTCTGAACCGCTACGAAGAACTCGTCAATCAAAAGCAGGAGCAGGTGGCGGAAGATCTGGAGATCTATATCCCCCCGGGACCGCGTCTCGGTGATGTAGTCATCGAAGCCACCGGGATCAGTAAAGCTTTCGGGGACAATGTGCTCTATGAGAAGGTCAATTTCAGCCTGCCGAAAGGCGGGATCGTCGGTGTGGTCGGTCCCAATGGTGCAGGAAAGACGACCATGTTCAAGATGATTATTGGCAAAGAGAAGCCGGATGCCGGCACGATCAAGATCGGTGAGACGGTCAAGCTGGGATATGTGGATCAGGATCGAAGCCTGGACGGGAACAAAACGGTGTATGAAATCATTTCGGATGGGCAGGACACCGTCAAGCTCGGCAAAACTGAAGTCAACGCTCGCGGCTACTGTGCCCGTTTCAACTTCGCTGGGACAGATCAACAGAAAAAAGTCAAAGATCTCTCTGGCGGAGAGCGCAATCGCGTGCATTTGGCGCGTATGTTGAAGGAGGGGGCAAATTTGATCATCCTTGATGAGCCCACGAACGATCTCGATGTGAATACGCTGCGAGCACTTGAGGAAGGTCTCGAAAGTTTCGCCGGCTGCGCGGTGATCAGCAGTCACGACCGGTGGTTTCTCGACCGTCTCGCCACCCATATTCTCGCATTCGAAGGCGACAGTAAGGTGGTCTGGTTCGAGGGGAATTACAGTGAGTATGAAGCCGATCGGAAGAGACGTTTGGGTAAGGAGGCTGACCAGCCGCATCGGATTCGATATCGGAAATTGACGCGTCAATAGCTGGCGGTGAAAAATCGCATCAGCTTCATGTATCTCGATGCTCTGTGGCTCAACCCACCGGACACTCGTGCCCGGCCCCTTTGCTCGCTGGGGATTTGCCGAACAGTGTTGTCGACCATCCTTCATGAAGACACCGGGATACGGGTTGGCCTGAGATGAAGCCACTTGCCATCATCACCGGGGCAGCGGGATTAATCGGGCAGTACATTATCAAGAACGCTTCTCGATGGGCGCCTGATTGGGAGGTTCATGGCCTGAGTCGGGCTGATCTGGATCTGACGGACCAGCGGGCTGTCGAGCAGGCCTGGCGATCGCTTAAGCCGAGCGCGGTCATACACTGTGCGGCTTTGAGCCGGACGAAGGATTGCGAGCGCGACCCGCAGCAGGCTCGACGTATCAATGTCGAAGCCACGGCCTATCTGGCCGGCTGCTCCAAGGAGATCCCCTTTGTCTTCCTGTCGAGCGGTGAAGTCTTTGATGGGCAGGGTGGGTGGTATCGAGAGACGGATCACGCCAACCCGATCAATGTCTATGGCCAAACCAAGCTTGAAGCTGAACACCGAGTGTTGCAGAATCCAGGGCTTACGGTGCTGCGCATTGTGCTGACAGCGGGCGCCTCTGTGAATGGTGACAGGAGTTTTGTCGAGGATATGAGTCGCACTGCGAAGAGTGGTCACCAGATGACGCTCTATCGCGATGAGTATCGCTGCCCCTTGCCGGCAGGGGTGATCGCACGAGCGACTTGGGAATTGGTGAAGCAGGGGGCATCGGGTCTCTATCACTTGGGCGGTCGGGATCGACTCTCTCGGTGGGAGATTGGGCAGGTGCTGTTGGCCCCCTATCCGGAGCTGCGGGGGCATCTTACTGAAGGGTCTGCCGCAGGTCATACAGGAGCCCCGCGACCGCGAGATCTTTCCTTGAACTGCGACAAGCTCCAGTCGCTCTTGTCGTTTCCCATCCCAGGATTCCGTGAGTGGGTACGGGGCCGGATGCAGAAAGAGGGCGACCTGTGGGATTATGAATCAACATTGGCATAGAGGGTAGGAACAATGGGAATGCAAGATGGGATGGATGAAGCGGATCCGCTGTCGCTGGTCGTGATCGCCTATATCGCAGTCGCAATCCTGATGGTGATCTTGTGGCTGGTGCAACGGAAGACCAAAAATGCTGCTATTGGGGATGTCGGGTGGTGTGTGGGGCTGATTGCCTCGGTGTTCCTGTACATCACGCAAGCCCCTGCTGGAATTGAGCGGATCATGCTGACGGCGATGCTCGTGCTGATGTATGCCGGTCGGCTGGGGCACCACATTTATTCGCAACGCCTAGACGGGCAACCGGAGGATAATCGCTATCGGCGTTTGCGGAAGGAATGGGGTGATTCCGAGTCGGTCAACATGTTCGTCTATTTCCAATGGAAAGCCGTGTCCGTGGCGGTGTTTTCCTTTCCATTTCTCGTGGTGCTTTGGAACCCACGGGTTCCGTCATCGGTTGTGGAAATGCTCGGGCTGCTGATCTGGGGGCTCGCTGTGTCTTGGGAAGCAAAGGCTGATCGGCAGCTTGCCTACTTCCGGGCCGATCCGCGGAACCAGGGGCGTGTCTTGCGGGAGGGACTCTGGCGTTATTCACGGCATCCAAATTACTTCTTTGACTGGCTGCACTGGTGTTCGTATGTGGTGATGACTTTGGGGGCTCCCGGCTGGTTGTTTACCTGGGTGGGCCCCATCGGTATGGGGTGGTTATTGTTCAGAGTCACCGGGATTCCACGAGCGGAACGGGAAGCCCTCTCCACTCGTGGAGAAGAGTATAAAGCCTATCAGGCGACGACCAATGCCTTTTTCCCTTGGTTCCCTCGCGCAACACCTGATAGGGCGACTCAGTCCTAAAGGGAGGAGGGCTGAGTCATGTGCGTGAGCCGGTGAGCAGCGTCTCTGTTGGGTTAGCGGATCTAAGCTTTTCAACGAACTGGGCCAACCGGGTTCGGTTTGCTTCATCCATCCGGAGGATTTCCCAACCTGCAATTTGACCATCAGCCCAGCGGACCACGGCGGCATCAATCAATATGTTGTGCGGTTGGCCTCCCTCAAGAACGGTCATGTAGACGGTCGATTCGGTCCCAGGGTGAACCGGACGTTCTCCAGCCGCGCGCCAACCTACTTCCGACAGATCCCACACGATCCCGGTCGTGAGAGAACCATTACAAAAGTAGCAGAGCTGGCACCGAGCGGAAGTCCGTAATGTCTTGCGAACCGTGTAGGTCTTCATGTTTCCCCCTCCTGTCTTGGTTCGGTCATGTGCCACCCGCGCCCTCTGACAAACTTAGAGGATGAGACGAAACAGGCTATGCAACGAAAGAGGGGGATAGAGGGGGTAAAGGTAGGGTATACCCGGGCAACGCGGCGCGCTCTGTACGGAAAGCTGACGTCAAGCCCCTGCTTCGGGAGGACGACGGCTATTGTCTAGATTTTAGGTCGGCGATCCGGGCACGTGCGATTTCCCCTTCTTTACTTTCAGGATAGGCCCGAGCCAGTTCCTGGTAGATCTCCAGTGCGTGCGGAAAATTGCTTTGGCTTTCTTCGAACGCGGCGGTCTCCAGCAGCTCTTTTGCCTTGTCGGAGCAGCCGAATAGCACGGTGATGCAGAGGGCACAGAGTACGAGGCGTGCTGTCTTCATACATATCCTTTCCCACTATCGATCCGGCGTGACGCCATCGGGCTGTCAAGTGTCGTGCCAGACGCGAGTGATTCAATATGGTAGCGTGGGGGAGTAATCCCTTCACTTCGGCAGTGCGGGCAACGGCTTGGTCGTGTCAAACGTGTACGGTCGCGAAACATGAATCCACAGTCCAGGCAACTTGACGGTTCACGCAGAAATCGGCGTGACCGGTCTCGACTCACCGTTTTTACCACATGAGCCAGGTGTTCCTCTACCAGCCGTTCAGGAATGCCCAGGGCTCGAGCGAGTTGATAGCTCGTCATTGGAGCGCCGCTCAGGAGTTCGATGATGCGTTGGCGTGTGGTCTGTTCGGGAGACAGCATGGAGATATGGTAGGCATTCAAATCGGGAAAATCCAGATTCCCTAGACCGAACGAGTCGCGAATCCTCTTAAGTCTGAAGCACTTAACGGTTGCACCGCCGCAGGTATTCTGTCAAAATCCGACCCCGCACTGATTATCACATCACGATTAACTCGATGGGCCGGACAAGTCATTCGCATTCTTCAGCAATCGCTTCCGGCCCAGCGCATTATAGACGAGGAGGTTTGGGCTCATGAAGTTCCTCGCAGTTCATCCCGGTCCGCTCATGTACACCAAGATCTATCTGCGCCTGGAGCCGCTCGGCCTCGAGATGGTAGCTCAAGCGTGCCGCCAGGCGGGGCACGATGTTCGGCTGATCGATTTGCAGGCAGACACCTGGAAAGACTACGAGGCGCTGATCCGCTCCTGGAAACCCGACGCAGTCGCATTTGGCTGTAACTATTTGGCCAATGTTCCTGAGGTCGTGGATCTTGCGAAATTGACGAAGAAGGAGTTGCCGCAGGCCTTCGTCTTTGTCGGGGGACATAGCGCGTCCTTCGTGGCCAAGGATTTCTTGGAGCATGGGAATGGGGCCATTGATTGTGTCCTCAAGGGCGAAGGCGAAGTCGCCGCTCCTAAGCTGTTAGAAGCAGTGGAGCAAGACCGCAAGGCCATTACAAAGGTTCCCGGCGTTGTCACGCTCGACGGAGAAGGACCACCGGCACAATTTATCGAGAATCTCGACAACGTCCGTCCGGCACGCGACTTGTTGCGAAACCGGCATAAGTACTTCATCGGTGTCCTGGATCCCTGCGCCTCCGTCGAATTTGCGCGAGGCTGTCCCTGGGATTGTTCCTTCTGCAGCGCCTGGACGTTCTATGGCCGCAGTTATCGCATGGTCAGTCCGGAGAAAGCGGTCGAGGAATTGGAGCAGGTGCAAGAGCCAGGTATCTTCCTGGTCGACGACGTCGCCTTCATTCAAGGCAAGCAGGGCATGGAGATCGGTGAAGCGGTCGCGCGGCGCGGCATCAAGAAACAGTACTACATGGAAACACGGGGTGACGTGCTCCTGCGCAATAAGGAAGTCTTCCAATTCTGGAAAACGCTCGGACTGCAGTACATGTTCTTGGGCGTCGAGGCCATCGATGCTGAAGGCCTTAAGATGCACCGGAAACGTATTTCATTGGGGCGGAACTTCGAGGCGCTTGAATTCGCCCGCTCCCTTGGCATTACCGTGGCCATCAATTTGATCGCAGACCCTGACTGGGATCGGGAACGGTTCGAAGTCGTGCGGCAATGGTGCCTGGACATTCCGGAGATTGTAAACATCAGCGTCAATACGCCGTATCCCGGTACCGAGAGCTGGGTGACGGAATCTCGCAAGATGCACACCCGGGATTACCGCCTGTTCGACATTCAGCATGCCGTCATGCCGACCAAAATGCCGCTGCCGGAATTTTATGCGGAGCTGGTCAAGACACAACAGGTCTTGAACAAGAAGCACCTGGGTTGGGCCGCGCTGAAAGGGACGGCGAAGATTGCGGCCGGGCATTTGATGCGAGGACAGACGAATTTCATCAAGATGCTATGGAAGTTCAACAGCGTCTACAATCCCGAGCTGCAATTGGCGGATCACCGCCGACCGGTGGTCTACGAGATGACCCCGCCACCGGAGCACAAAGAAAAGGTCGATGCGAAACAGCTGTACATCCTACCAGCCAAAGGCCGCCAGGGCCGGAACATCGACGATGCAACGGAAACCTTCGTCGACGAGACTCGCATGGGCACCACGGCCGTCTGACACCTCTAGACCAGGTGGGTGGTTGAGGGTGGACTGTGAAGTGTTGAAATTAGGCGCAGGACTCGCCGAAATTCATCACGTGCCCGGAGTAAGCAGGACACCTCAGACAACTGTTATTTGGGTGGGGAGTTTTGATCATCCGCTTCTCTTAGAGTAAAGACGGTCTGGTCCTCACAGTGGTCGCCGCAATTCCCTCTGAGCACTTTCTTCGCTACCACGCCGTTCTGGCCGACGTAGGTCCAGCCCGTGAGTCGATTGACCTCGTCCGCGCCGCGAGCGACGGCGTACATCGGGTAAAAGAACGGGTACGGCTCTGGTTCGCGAGGGACACATCGGTGCTGCACCATGGCCCAAGGTCGTATGGTCTCGTTCGTCGGATGAATTAGGTAGTGCAACTCAATGTCGGCGGAACCGGTCTGGTGGCTGGCGCTGTCGGTGCCTTCGGAGAGCTTGATGGATATTCCAGCCACATCAAGCCGTGTCGTGCCATGGCCCATGACGAGATTCGAGCAGGGGTCTCTGTTTGGCGGTGGACCGGTCTGATAGCCCAGCATGCCGCTCCCGCGATACCAGTCTTCTTTTCCCTCGACCGACGTCAGAGTGATCTTTGCGGCTGCGACGGACTCGACCGGTTCCGTGGGCTCACGTGAGATGATCCTTGATTGAAACTCCAGGACATACGCCGCATCCATCACGACTTCCCATTCCCTATCCTTCGCTGCCGCCACGCCTGCTCGCGAAACCGCGCCGACAGTAAATCCGCTATGCTTCACGCGTGTTGTCGGGGCTTGATAGGTAAACGTCACCGGCTTGTTTGGCTGCGACTGATCCTCCCTCGGTGATACACGGCCATTGCCCTCCGTTGGCCGTTCTTTTGCCTCTTTAAACTTTGCGGATACAAGCGCTTGCTCCTTCTTGGTGCGTAATTCTGTCTTCACTGCGACCGACTCGTTCGGCCCGAGCTTCTTTGTCTTTGTGGCGGGGTTGAATAGGATCTCCACGCAAGTGTTGGGTGTCGTCCATTGGAGTTCGGCATCCAAGTATATAGGACCAGAAAACAATGCCACGGCCAGCGTCAACATGCTCATGGCGTCACCGGTGGCTGTGTTAGCCAAGGCAGAGTCCCATTCGGAAACCGACCAATTAGAGAACCTAGATGGCATGCCTCCCATCCGTCGATCGGGCATGAATTGGACATGCTGCCGCTGATGCGCGAACCTAGTCGGCGTATTCGTCCCTCCCCGCCCGATCACCAATATCGCATCAAGATCGACGTATTGCAGCATGGCATCATCGCCGACGCGGCCCTTCAACGTAGCGTGAATACTCCGGGCGTTGTACTCCGTTCGCACGCCATTGGAATAGTTAGTCGTCTGGTCCACTACGAGCGTAAATTCATAGTCCCCCTCGACGGCATAGGCTCCCTCCTCACCTGAATCGGGTGAAGGACATTTCTTGGCATAGCCGCCATTGATGAGCGAGAAGGCTTTGCGATCACCGGCTGTACCGGGTGAGTTTCCCTCCTCAACTCTCCATTCCCGTGACTTCCTGCCAACTGTATCGGGAGGGATGGGGATGTTCACTGAGCCCTTCGTGACGGTATACCCCTCCCGTTCACCTCCTGACGGCGTGGCTTGCGCAAGTTGAAACGAGCTGTTGGATGGCCCTGTAGTTAAGATGCGGCGAGGTGCGCGAAGAGGCTCGCCAAGGCTACTCTTCCGCCCGGTTGCTGGTGAGGGGCAATCGGCGACGGTCGGACCGAGTTGTGCCTTGAAATTGTCAAATAGTTGCTGATCTAAGGATCGCGCAACCGACTCGGCCTGTGGGCCAAGCAATTGATTGAACGACTCTCCTTCCTTTCCGGTAAACAGCTGTGCACTGCCAAGGCCTTGGACGATTTTCGTCAAGGCATCGCACGGGCTTTTGACGTTGTTGAATAACTGCAGCGACTGCGGACTAACCGGTACCTTCTTCCATTCGCCCTTTTCATTCGGTCCTGGTTCGAGCGGAGGCAACTGAATTGGCGGGGGGCCTGGTTCTACCGGTTTCGCAACCGACGTAGCTGGCCCACTGGGTAGCACAGCCGGCGTCGTATAGGCTTTCTTGGGATCATACTCCGGTGGATTCGACGACGGCAGATGTTTGTCGCCGCCGCAACCGGCTAAAAGGATCGTGCCAAGGAGCAACAGAAGAGGGTTGGCTGGCATTCGCGGTCTCCTGGTGAGGGACCAACGACTGGAATGGCTGCCATGCTAGCCCAGGCGCTTGGGTTCTTCAAGCAGGATTGGGGAATACCTTCTATTTTCAAGACTGCCTGGCGTTGCTATTCAACCTGACACTGCGTACAATCCCGTTGGTTTTGTCGTGAGGTGTCGATGCGATACCTGGGACTTTCCCTTCTCTTCCTCTTTCCGCTCACGGCCTACGCCGGTAATATCAAAGACACGGATCTCATCTCCAGTAACAACTTCTTTCTGCCGCCCAGCACAGAGAAAACAGTCTTTATCCAGGCTCGGAATTCCTCTGATAACCAAGAGGTCTCGTTTCACGATCTGAGTGCCAGGATAAGCGCAAAGGGGTATCAAGTCGTCAACGATCCGGATCGCGCGCACTACGTCGTCCTAGCAAACATCGTCTATTGCAACAGCACGAAGCCGGAGATGCCGGTCGAGGCCATGGTGGCGAGCGGATACGGGTCTGCGTTCAACTCCGCGCTGGGCGCTATGCAGGGATTGACCAGCATGGCCAGCATGGCGGGGCCCTATGGGGCGATGGGTGGCGCAGCGGCGTCGATGGGCTTGAGTGCGATCCAAGGTATCGGAGATCTGTTTAGTTCGTCCTCATCGGCTCCCAAAATGCCGGACGACGTGAACTATGCCTGCGTGGCGGATGTCCAGATCACCGAACAGGCGACCGGGCAGCTGCCCAGCGGAATGAAGACGGGTTCGGGACAGGAGGCCGGTGTCTATCAGACCAGGCTGGCTGCCGATGTGCACCAAAAGAAATTGGATGAGGCTGAAGCAACACCGCTGCTGCAACAGAAACTGAGCGCTGCTGTGGCGGGAAACTTTTAATACGGTGAAGCGTCGACCGTGAAGCGTATCTAGGTGGATGAGACATCACATGAAGGGCTAGTGACCATGCGTTTCACGCTTCACGCCTCACGCTTCACGAGGCCGCTCTTATTGTTTTTCATATGCGGCCTGGTCACCGGTTGTTCCAACGTGATCCGTTCCGGCCTCATGAACAGCAACACGATCTTCCTCGATCCTAATACCACCAGGACTGTCTATACCCAACTTCGAAACACGTCTGAAAACCAGCTGGTGACGTTGAACGAGGTGAGCAACAAGCTGACGACAAAGGGGTATCAAGTCGTTCAGGATCCGGAGCAGGCAAATTACTGGATCCAGGCCAAGGTCATCTATTGCCACAAGGCAGCTGATGCGGTGACGCCGGAGGCGGTGGCCGAAGCCGGCCCCGGTGCCGGTATCAGCAGCGGCGGCACCTCAATGATGAGCGCTCGAGGGGATGAGTCTGGCATGGGCATGGCGGGGATGCCGAACATGGGTGCCATGATGAGGCAGGCCATGGCGATGAGCGGTGGACGAGGAGGATTCGGCGGTATGGCCGGGTTTCCGGGCATGCAGCCACCACCCAAGGAAGATGGCGTGATCTATCTCTGCGTGGCAGACGTCCAAATCACGGACCGAAAGATCGGCAAATCAATCGGTCGACCGACCGGTGGCCAGTCGTCAGGCGGTGAGAAGGTGCAACAGATGAGAATGGTCGGCCATGTGCGGCAAAAAAGTATAGACATTCCCGAAGCCACCCCGATCGTCCAAGAGAAAATCGCCACCGGCATCGCCGGACTATTTTAGCTCCGTCGAATAGAAACGTGTTAATAATCCCTCGGCCACGAGTCTCAGCAACAGGTTGTTGAATCGATACCGGTTGGCGTATCGCCCGCCAACACGTATTGCGTGTTACACGGGTAGCGATGGGCAGATCCGACTCTTATGCGGATCGGCCTAAACATAGTTGGCCGTCAAAAGAACTGGTGTCGCAATGACTACTGACGAGAAGGAAACTCTGCTAAACGCCATTCGTAAAGCTGCGGGGTCCAACGGTAGCACACGGTTGACGCGTCAGAATTTTCTCAAGGCGTCAGGTCTGAAGCTAGCTGATCTGTTCCGTCATTTTCCGAAATGGTCTGACGCGCTCGCTGCTGCTGGTATCAGCGTAGATCCATACAATCAAAGAATTCCGCCTGACGATCTTATGGACGACTGGGGCCAAATCACTCGGAGTAAGGGGCGCATACCTACGCGCAACGAATATAAGCTCGAAGGTAGCTTTAGTCCGGGGGTATTCGATCGAAATTTCGGGCCGTGGTCCAAGATCCCAGAATCATTTCGGGCATTCGCTTTGCCAAAGCCAGAGTGGTCAGACGTTGTGGCACTGCTTCCTGCGAACACAGAACCGTTATCGCCGACACCTGGTCAAACGGCACAATGCCCAAGTGCACGGCCCTCGACAATTCCGCGCAGCCCACGCCTTGCTGATCGGCCCACGTATGGTGATCCAATCGATTTTCGGGGCTTGCGACACGAACCGGTCAATGAAGACGGCGTCGTGTTTCTCTTTGGGATGGTCGCGCGTGAACTTGGATTCCTTGTGGAGGCTGTGCAGGCAGGTTTTCCAGATTGTGAAGCCAAGCGTCAAATCGCTCCAGGAAAGTGGCAGCGTGTTCGCATCGAGTTTGAGTTCGAGAGCCGCAACTTCCGCGAGCATGGGCATCCAACAGAGGGTTGCGACATCATCGTATGTTGGAGGCACAATTGGCCGGAATGCCCAGCCGATCTAGAAGTTGTTGAACTCGCATCGTTGATTCCCACACTTCCTGATACCGATGAGTAAATCGATTGCTAGCAACGGCATGCATAGCGACGCGCCGCAAGGTGGCCGGGCACATGATCACCATCTTTGTAGGAGGCAGCGAGGTCATGAGTGTTCAACCCTATATCTTGAGGCCGGATCAGCGTGAGCCAGCCTTGAACGTGGTTGGAACGAAGGTCACGGTGTTGGCGTCAAACGAAGCCACACAGAGCTACGGGATCACCTTGCAGCAGGGCGAAGAGGGAACAGGCCCGCCGCCGCATAGTCACGATTGGGACGAGGCGTTCTACGTCCTGAAAGGCGAGATTCACTTCCTCTGCGACGGGAAAGACTACTCATGCACTACCGGGACGCTCGTGCATGTTCCGAGAGGCACCGTGCATGGCTTTCGCTATGGGAAAGGCGGTGGTCAGATGCTTGAGATTACAGGAGCGGGTGCACTAGCAGCGCAGATGTTCACGGCCATCGACAAGGAGATTCCTCTCGGACCACCGGATGTTCCCAAGCTGCTGGATGTGCTCAAGCGCAATGGAGTCACCGTTGCGGGGTGACCAGCAACGCAGGCATAGCGGACGCATGCGCCAGTATCGCAGGTTGTTTTGATTCGACCTATCTCACTCGGACAGGTTCACCGTTTTACTCGCCACCTGTTATACTGACCCATCCCTTCACTTAATTCGAGAGTCATTGCTATGAGCTCTCCGACCTGGGATGAATTCGCCGAGCTTGCACTGAAACGGATTACGGCCTCCGGTGCCGAGTACGGCGATATCCGCATTCAAGACAGCCAAACAGAACAGATCGAAGGCGAAGATCGTCGAATTGCGTTGATTCGAGATACCCGGGACATCGGCCTTGGGGTGCGCGTGCTCTATCACGGAGCCTGGGGGTTCGCGGCCAGTTCAATCCTGTCGTTGGAAGAAGTCCCGCGGGTAGCGGATCTGGCCGTGGAGATTGCCAAGGGGTCTGCCTCCGTCGCGCTTGAAAAGGTGAGATTAGCTCAGGAACCAGTCCACCGTGACCGTGTCGTCACGCCCTATCGCATCGATCCCTTCAGCGTGGCACTGGAGAAAAAAACCGACTTGCTTCTCACCACGATGGAGACGCTCCATCGACAATCAGGTGTCGTGCGAAGCAGTGCGAGCTTGTGGGCGCGCCGAGATCACAAGCTGTTCGTGTCCACAGAGGGGACTCATTTAGAGTTCGATCTGCTGGCTGGACAAGGCGACTGTACGGCGACGGCGTTGCACGAGGGCCGGTTCGCTTCACGTAGCTTCAATACACCACATCTGCGCCAAGGCTATGAATTGATCGAGGACGCTGATCTGCAACGAGAAGCGGCGCGGGTCGCCGCTCAAGCGATGGAAAAGGTGAAGGCTCCAGCGGTGGATGCCGGACAGTATGATCTCGTTCTAGACCCCGAGCATCTCTCGCTGACGATCCATGAGTCTTGTGGCCATCCGAGTGAACTAGATCGAGCACTCGGGTACGAAGCCAATTACGCCGGCACCAGTTTTTTAACGACGGAGAAGCTCGGGAGCTTTCGCTACGGTTCCTCGCATGTGAATCTGGTTGCCGATAACACCGAATCGGAGACGCTCGCTGCCACCGGGTACGACGACGACGGAGTCTCGTGCCAGAAATGGGACGTCATTCGAGACGGGATTTTCGTCGGGTACTGTACCAACCGAGAAGTTGCACCGAAGATCGGCGCGACCCGTTCACGTGGGTCCAACCGCGCTGATGGATGGGGCAGTGTCCCTATCGTCCGCATCGCCAACATCGGGCTTGAGCCAGGCTCGGCCACGGTTGACCAGCTCATCGCCGACGTGAAACGCGGGATCTACATCGAAGGCCACGGGTCCTACAGCATCGACCAGCGACGGTACAATTTCCAGTTCGGTGGGGACGCGTTCTGGCTGATTGAACATGGTCGACGAACCCATATGCTCCGGGACGTGATCTACCACGGCATCACGCCGGAGTTTTGGAAGAGCTGCGACGGCGTCGCTGATCGATCGGCTCGTCGTCGGTACGGGTTCATCACGTGTGGCAAAGGACAGCCGGGCCAGTCGGGTTGGATGACCCATGCCGCATCAACGGCAAGGTTTCGACAGGTGCAGGTGATCAGAGGGGAAGGACAGTCATGACCGCCGCGAGCGGGAAGTCTTGGCCGCACATGACGAGTCGCGAGGAGTTTCGCTTTCTCAGTGATCTCGTGTTTACACGCTCGTCTGCCGATCAGACGATGGTCCGTCTTCATGACCACCATGCCGGAACGACGCGATTTGCCAACAATCAGGTCGTGCAAAATGTCGATACGAGACGAGGACTACTCTCCGTGAGCGTTGCATTCGATGGGCGGCATGGAACGGCAAGTACAACGGATTTCACGGCTGGTGCGATCCAGGACGCCGTGACTCGTGCCGAGCGGATTGCGAAAGTTTCTCCGGTCGATCCGGAATACCTCCCCCCGCCGGATCCCTGCGCATTCCCTATGCGAGCGACGGTAAAATCTGAGACTGTCGGGGCAGGACCAGCCCGCCGGCTGGAGTACACCAACGAAGCGATCAGTCAGTGCCGGATGGAAAATCTGATGGCGGCCGGCGTGGTGTCGTCCTCAATGACGGCGGTCGGGATTGCTGCGAGCAATGGACTCTTCGGCTATGAGCATCGGGGGGATGCCAGGTTTAGCCTGACGGTGCAAGCCGGAGACGCAACAGGATGGAGTGCAGCCGCACACCGATCGATTGATCACTTAAAGGTGCAGGAGAGAACGTTAGCAGCCATTAAGAAAGCCAAGTCAGGCCGTGATGTGCAGGAACTCTCAGCAGGGACGTATCCGGTGATCCTTGAGCCGGCGGCTGTGGCCGGCCTGTGGGCGTGGCTGATCTGGTCGCTCGATGCCAAATCTTATACCAAGGGAACCAGCCCAGTCGCGGGGAAGCTGGGACGCCACATCGTGGATGAACGACTGAGTCTCCGGAATAGTCCGGATCATCCCGATCTGCTGGGAGAAGGATTTACTCCAGATGGTTTACCGAGCATTGCCTCGGTTTGGGTTGATCACGGAGTCTTACGACAGTTAGCTCATAACCGGTTTACGGCCAAGACTGATGGACTGGATCCCATCCCCACACTGGAGGCCCCGGCCTTGTCCGTAGAGGGACTCCCGGTGGCCTCAATTCAGGACCTCGTGAAGAGTGCCGAGCGCGCGATTCTAGTCACGAATTTTTGGTACATCCGGCCCGTGAACGATCGCAATCTAGTATTGACCGGTATGACCAGGGACGGAACCTTCCTTGTGGAGAAGGGGGAGGTGGTATCGGCGGTGAAGAACTTCCGCTTTCATGAAAGCCCGCTTACGGCATTTCAGCAAGTTGAGGCCTGGACGCGTCCGATGGAAGCGGTGAACTCGGAAACAGGAAAAATGCTCGTTCCGGCCATGGCCCTACCACGGTTTACCTTTTCCAGCGTGACCCGGTTTTAGTTAATCAGTTAAGAATCCGAATATATTCGTATCGTTGCTGAATAAAAAGGTTGACTCTTGAGTCGATGAGGAGTAGGTACATTAATTGTAGCTGAATAGGTCCGAAAGAAGGGATCCGCCAGATGCCCCCCCGTTTTAATAAAGAACCCATCAACTTGATCCATCGGATTCCGTCTCAGAAGCAAATCGATGAGGCACGTCCAGTGCCTCCGGCCTATGGCCAGGTTCTGCTTCAAGCAGGGGCGATCTGTCTCAGCAAAGTCCGTAATTTCTTTTCCAATGTGGTGCAATATGTGGGGGAGACTTCTGCTCGAGTCAGGAGAAAGCCGCTTGCCCTTCCGGATTGGACAAAAGAACGGTTTGAGACGATTGAACGCGTTGGTAGGCAAGGTGCGGGGCACGTAAAGGTGGTCGAGGAGCACACGCAAGTAGCCGCCACGTCATTGGCACCAAACGTCACGATTCTCCAAACTCCGACTCCTGTTCAGTCAGGAGAAGTCGCGGACCTCCGGGCCTGTTTGGTCGGACAACAGGATGAGATTGCCCGGTTGACGTCGCATATTCAAGAGTTGACTTCGTTGGTGAGTGCCCAACAACAGGTCCTTGTGCATTTAGGGAAAGAGCTTGAAACGGGAGAGTTTTCAGCCACATCCAACGGGACGGCGGCTGCGACCGTGAAGAGAAACCGTGTTGTTCGGAAGAAGCCGACCGTCGGTGAAGCGCAGACTCACCCGCAAGGGAATGATCATCCATTTCCCCCTCAGGACACCGAAGGCCCGTCGCTCAACATCTAGCTGGTTCACTCAGCACCGGCTGCTATCCTGCCCGTCCCCTGACGCCATTTTTAGATCAACTACCACGAGCCGCGTTCACTTGTGACGATGAGATGGCGCCTGTGCCTCTAGTCAGGTGCCGGCCTCGTCTGCTAAGAATCTGTCGATGATCACCGGCCGTATCTCATGGTGTGTCGTGCTTTGCCTGAGCTTGTCCGCCCTAGAGCCGGCGGAGGCAGCCGAGCGCGTGGCGAGTCGAGTCCCTCTTTTTGAGAATCTCGGAACCCTGCACCACCCGATCACCACCCGTTCCAAGGAAGCGCAACGATATTTTGATCAAGGATTGCGGCTTGTCTACGCCTTTAATCATGAGGAGGCGATCCGTGCGTTTGAAGAGGCCGCCAGGCTGGATCCTTCCGCCGCGATGGCCTACTGGGGTATCGCACTGGCCCTCGGGCCGAATATCAATGCGGGTATGGACAAGACTGATGAGCGCCGGGCCTGGGAGGCCCTGCAGAAAGCTCGATCCTACAGCGCCCATGTGACACCTGCCGAACAAGCCTATCTCCAGGCGATCAGCAAGCGTTACAGTCTGAAGGGACCCACACGAACAGCGCTCGACAAAGCCTATGCGGATGCCATGCGTGTTCTCTGGAAACAATTCCCGGAGGATCCCGATGCCGGGGCATTGTTTGCCGAAGCCCTCATGGACCTCCACCCCTGGGATCTCTGGACCGTCAATGGAAAGCCGAAGCCTGGGACAGCGGAAATTGTGTCGACGTTGGAGGCGGTTCTGGCGCGAATACCGAACCATCCGGGGGCCTGTCACTACTACATCCATGCCATGGAAGCATCACCGACTCCGGAGCGAGCTCTGCCTTGCGCGGAACAGTTGCCTGCGTTAATGCCTGGGGCCGGACATCTCGTCCATATGCCGGCGCATATCCACATGCGACTCGGGCATTATCACGAAGCGGCAGAACAAAACGCGCAGGCCGCCGAAATTGACCGGCATTATTTAGCAGGGCGAGCATCCACAGGGGATGAGGCTGAGGGCTACCACCAGCATAACCTCCATTTTCTCTGGGCTGCTTTGCTGATGGAGGGCCGCAGCGCTGAAGCCATGAAGGTCGCCCGACAACTCACGGCGACGGTGAGGGAAGCGGACATACGGCGAGATTCATCACAGGAGTTGTACCTGCCTGTGCCACTTTGGACGATGATTCGCTTTGGACAGTGGGAGGCGCTGCTCCAAGAATTGCCTCCGCCGAATACATTCCGACTCAAGCAAGCGATCTGGCGATTGGGAAGGGGAATGGCATTGGGTGTCTCCGGGAGAGTACCGGGAGCTGAGGGAGAGCATGCCGCCTTGGCGACGCTGGCAAAACGATTTGCGCGAAACCGGACGAGCGAAGAGAAAACCGAGCGGGCCCTCATTCAGATCGCCGAGCGACTGCTTGCCGGAGAAATTGCCGTTCATCACAAGCACTATGACGCAGCAATCACAGCCCTTCGAGAGGCCGTCACATTAGAGGATGCCCTGCCGTATTCGGAGCCACCGTTCTGGCCCATTCCAGTTCGGCACTATTTGGGTGTTGTCCTGCAGAAAGCCGGGCACGCTCAAGAAGCAGAAACGGTCTATCGCGCCGATTTGATCAAAAATCCACACAATGGATGGGCTGAGTATGGGCTGATACAGAGCCTTCGCGCACAACGAAAAGATCGCGAGGCGAACGAGGTGGAGAAGCAATGGAAGCGGGCATGGGCACATGCCGATGTGAACCTGGTGGCCTCTCGTTTTTGAGAGGCCGGATATGCAGAGGTGGAGGTAGGGATGCGATTTGTCGTTGGAGTAATGGGACCAGCCAAGGCACCAAAGAAGGATCTCGATAACGCGCGAATCCTTGGTGAGTTTATTGCGCGACGTGGTTGGGTGGTGCTGACGGGGGGGAAAGACGTGGGCGTCATGGAAGCCGCCTGTGAAGGCGCCAAGCGGGTTGGGGGCAGCCTGACCATTGGTATCTTACCGACGGCGAAGGACAAAGTGTCTCGGCATGTCGATGTGTCCATCATCACCGAAATGGGCAGCGGTCGGAACAACATCAACGTGTTGACCAGCCATGTCGTAGTGGTGTGCGGATTGAGCGGGTCCGGGACCGTCTCCGAAGTGGCTCTGGCGGTCAAGGCGGGGAAACCCGTCATTCTCGTCGCGGCGTCGGATGCGGATGTGACCTTCTTTCGCAAACTCGACAAGCGCCTGGTCAATGCCGCCGCCACGCCGGAGGAGGCGATTGAACTCATCATGAAGCTGATGGACAAACGGCAACGACGGGCACACCGTACGGAACAGGAAACATATGGGTATGTGCCGGTGTAGCCTGCATATTCATGAACCTGTCTACTGTGACCATATCTGCCGCCCAGCGCTCGTCGTTCGTGAAGCGTGAAGCGTCCCAATCCCGAACGAGAGATGTTTGACGAGGTGCGCAAGTGATCGCCTGAAGTCTGTCGTCGTCGATGTAAGAATGAAGCCACTAAGACGACGATAAGGAAGGAGGATACCAACATGACAACTCAACGGCGGTTCATCGCTCTGGCTACCGGGCTTATCGTATGCATGATTCTCACAAACGTCCCACTTGCCGATACACCGGCGGCAACTCCCAGCACGAAGGCCTATTTTGCCGGTGGATGTTTCTGGTGTATGGAGGAAGCGTTTGAAAAGGTCGAGGGAGTCGTCAGTGTCGTATCCGGGTACATGGGGGGCACCGTGGCCAACCCAACCTATGAGGAAGTGTCAGCTGGGCGGACGGGCCATGCGGAGTCGGTGGAAGTCACCTATGACCCCACAAAGGTCACGTATCAGAAGCTTCTCGATGCCTTTTGGCACAATGTAGATCCGCTTACCCCGAATGCGCAATTTTGCGATCATGGGTCTCAGTACCGATCCGCTATCTTCTATTCCAGCGAGGACGAAAAGCGACAAGCGGAAGAATCGAAATCCGCAATAGAGCAGGCCAAGAAATTTCCAGCCCCGATCGTGACGCAGCTAGTCCCATCGTCAACCTTCTATCCAGCCGAAGACTATCACCAGGACTATTACAAGAAGAATCCGCTTCGCTATAAATACTACAAATATGGCTGTGGCCGAGCCAACCGGTTGGAAGCTTTGTGGGGAAAGCCGTAGTTGTCAGCATTGATTTGCGAGTGTTTTCATCGTCGAGTTTACTTGCGGTAATGCTCAAGAAGTTCAGCTGAGGGTCACCCTGACATTCATTCCGAAGTGGATAAAGAAAGCAGGGGTCGTTTGTCAGTATTAGGGTCGCGTCTTGTCTTGTGCATACCAGTGAACAATCAATTGAGGAGTTGAAAACCGTTTCTTTAGGCAGGCCGTTATACCGATATCATTCAATCCAGGATGGTTGCGAAGAACCAACTTCAGAGAGTCGGGTACTTTTCATATCACCATATGATCTCTGTGGGATCGACAGGGTCGTCGTCTGGGGACCAACGGCTCAGTCCTTCAACGAGAATGGCGTGAAGTTCGTCTGCCGGTCGTACCAGTCCTCATTCTCCTGACGTTTTAGCCATCGAACAATCGTATAGGTGACCGGCGTGAAGACGATCTCAACGGAGACCTTGAACGCCCAGTTGAAGGCAATGACCTTCAGCATCGTCCCGGGCTGCCAAGTTCCGAAGAACGCAATCGGATAGAAGAGGGCGCTATCGACGAGCTGGCCGACTGCGGTTGAGCCGATCGTGCGCGTCCAGAGGTGACGCCCCTCGGTCCAGACCTTCATCTTTGCCATGACATAGCTATTCATGAAGTCGCCGCACCAGTAGGCGACCATTGAGGCGATGACGATCCGCCCGGTGCTCCCGAAGACAACCTCCAGTGCCGGCTGGATGACGGCATTGAAGGGCTCTCCCGGATCTCCCGGCATGTGGATCACGAAGAGGCCCATGATGGTCGCGAAGATCATTGCGATGAACCCGGCCCAGATGACTTTACGCGCACGCGCGTAGCCGTAGACCTCGGTCAGTACGTCGCCGAAGATGTAAGAGATCGGGAAGAAGAGATTCCCGGCGCCGAACGTCAGGCCGAAGAGGATGCAGGTCTTGCCTGGCCCAATCAGGTTCGAACAGAGCAGCACCGTCACGAAGCCTGCCATGACGAGGTCGTAATAGCGGTAGTGGCGGAGGTTCGAGATGAGTTCAGGCTTGAGTGGTTCCGTGGAGGTGGTCATTGCAGGGCCAGGCTCCTCACGATCTGTGGCTTTATTGGCCCTGTGCAGACCTCACCAGGGATCGATTTCCAGTTTCTACCATCGGAAAGACGGAAGCAATATGAAGTCGGGGGTCTGTCTTGTTCAATGCAGGTCCACAACCCATGCGCAGGCGTACGCCTTTTTCGAATGGAGCAAGAAACAGTGGTGCGACATGTGCGGTGCAGGCTGGTGTGGTGCAAAGGTTTACGGATATTCCTTGTCAGGAAAGCGCTCTTTGTTAGAGTCCTATTCAGATGCGCGGCAATAGCCAGTGAGTGAGCTAACCGGGCCATGGCGCTTGGGGGTTCTGTGGGAAAGGAGAGCGCGAGAATGTTTCCAGTCTTTGTATCTGTATTGGTCACGAGTCTATTCTCGATGTGCTCCTCTGTGCTTGCCGGAGATCTTCTCCAATGGGTCGATGATTCAGGAGTAACCCATTTCGCCAGGTCATTGGAATCTGTCCCAACCCAATACCGAAACAGGGTAAAGCCAGAGAAACCCAATGCAGAGGCCATGCCGAAATCCGCAGCGACCCAGCGAGTGGGTCCTACCGCTAGTCGCCAAGAGGTCACTGCGGCTGGTGGGGCAAAACCGATACTCAATGCGTTTTCAGTTCCGTTCGAAGCCTATGAAGGTGATGCGCAGCGTGTGATTGTGCAGGTCACCTTCAACGGGTCCGTGACCGTTCCCATGGCGATCGATACCGGCGCTCCTGGACTGATCATTTCTCCAAAGGTTGCCCAGAAGCTCGGGTTGTTCGGGAACGATGGGGGCATGGTATTGACTGCCGCAGGCGGAATCGGCGGAACTGTTCCTGCGATGAGGACGTTTCTGGATACGGTGCAGGTTGGAGGCGCTAAGGATACCTTCATCCCCGCGACGATTATGAATTCGGTCTCTGAGTCGTTCGAGGGGCTCATTGGAATGGTGTTCATGTCCAGGTATTCGTTCAAGATCGATTCCCTCAAACAGGTTGTGGTTTTTGAAGAGGTACAGCCGGATCCCACCGCTCCAGGCGGCCGTAATGAGCGATGGTGGAGGAGTCAGTTCAAAGAACTGCATGCACTCCGTGATGCATGGATGAAACACTCACTTGACAGTCAGCCAGGAGAGTTCGCCGACAGCCAAGTGAAAGAAGCAGAGAAGCTCCTCAGCAAACTTGAACGGCATGCCAGCCTGTATTCCGTGCCTCAAGCCTGGCGATAATAGTGCTCAGCCTGCCACCTTCGCTCACCCCGATTGAACTCCTTCACATAAACCCTAAACGTAAGGGGGGCGGGTGTCTATCTGGACGTAGGAGCGTTATCGTGGAGTTGCATCAGAACTTGCCGGTGAGTCAGAGAACATGCCAGGCTCAACGAGCGTCCCTGCATTGGTGAACGGCAATCGTCCTTCCGTACCATGCAGCACGCCTTTGATATCGTACGTCAGTTCCTGTTTCTGCGAGAACTGGAGCAGCTGGCGCATGATGTCGAGGGTCGAGGTGCTGGTATCGATCGTCATCACGGCATCACCCAACCGGGGGATCGTCATTTCCTTGCTCGCCAGGCCACGCGCCAGACGTTTCCCGTTCAGATTCAATGTAAAGTCGATGCCAGTGAGGTGATAGTCGAAATCATTGGGGTTGCGGACTCGAAGATCCACACGGAGCCGTTGTTCGAACATCGTTGCGTCCAATGGCGTGACATTGGTGACGAGCACCTCCGGGGGCTCACCCTTTATGAACCAGGAGGCGCAGCCGGGAATCAGTAAGGCGAGTACGATTAAGTACAGGGAAGCTCGGTGTAGTCGCATGGGCGGCAACATCATAACAAGAACATTTACGGGAAAGCGACGCGCATGCCAGCATGAGGCTCGTGCATCGATGAATTGAGGCGGATCTAACCCCCAAGGTTTGTGTGCTCATTCGCAGCATGATTAAGAACTATTTTGAGATTCCTGCCATAGACTAAGATGACTGATCCGGGATGTGATCAGCGTATCGTGCAGGATGGTCAAAAAGGTTGTCCAGCAAGGCCGCAGCAAGTGAAGGGCCGAGGCGTACCCTTCAGGGTACGTTGAGGGGCTGAGCGATGCGAGAACGACGCTGGCGGCCTTTTCCAGCATTCTGCTAGTAGCAATTTGGATTGGACGGCCAACTTCCTGGGGGAGGTAAGCAATTCGTTGGACGTGGCGGAGGGAGCCTGGCCGGGCCCTCTGGTCGTGACTTTGTCTCCGGGTGGTAGCCTTGCGCCAGCGCCTCATTGACCATTGCCTCGATTTCCGTGTCGGTCAATTCGGGGTGTTCGTATCGAAACTTGCGTTCAAGAACTGGACGAGTGGCGGCAATATAGCGTTCCTGAGACTGTCGCAGCCCCTCACGAGCCTGATCATACCGGGCCTTGCGTTCTGCGGTCCGTTCACTCCCTGCACGGTCGGAAGCGGTATCGGTTCTTGGTCCTAGGTCGATCCCGTCATCGGGGCGAGACCCGGCACATCCAGTAAGCAGACTGAAGATGAAAACCAGAGCGAGTCGCATGTGTGGATCCTTAGAGGGATCTGCTCGGTCTCCACTCAGACGATGCCAAGGAAGACAGCCAGGGAGCGATCAACGCGCACCATGAGTTCCTGGTTCAACGCTCCAATGCGGGAGCCGATGGCATTCCGAGGAACGGTGACGATCTTATCAACCATTGAGGAGGAGGGCTCCACGGTCAGCCGGAGCAGCGGAGCGTCAAGCCTCTCGGTGGTCAAGAGGCAAATCGTCATGCTGCCAAGGGCGGAAAAGAGATCGCATTGGAGAACAAGAGCGGGGCGTGGTTTGCCGCTGTAGGGACCTTTCGCAGCGACGGTCACGATATCGCCTCGTTTTATGTGCAGTCCCGATCGGCAATCTCCGAGATAAAGTCAAGAGCGAGCTTTTCCTGAGCTGAACGAGCTGCAAGCCGCGCCTGTCGTCGACATTCGCTAATGAATACATCGGTGCGCGTATCGGGGACCCAGGCTTGGACCGGACGCAGCCCCTTGCGGCGCAGACGTCGGCGCTAGCGGTGTTGCTTCTCCTTTGGAGTCAGATGCGCCTCGGGCGACATGGTGGGTTTCCTTTCTCACGCATGTCCATAATTAGGCTATCACACCTCTCGGTAACATGTGACTCGATTCTGACGAATACATCGAGAAGATGTAAAGACTCTGTTCATTCTGGATCTTTGGAGCCGCCTGCCTCTGGGAGGTCCAGAATTTGTCATCCTATCGTGACGCTGGCATAATCCTCTGCCGGAAAGTACCTCGGTAGTGAGTAGAAAAGAAGGAGCGGCGCAATGCGCACAGTCAGTCGACGAATGACGGACTTGGCTCAGTCTGAGATTCGTGCCATGACTCAGGCCTGTGCCAGTGCAAAGGGCCTCAATATGGCGCAGGGGGTCTGTGATACGCCGGTTCCTCCGGTGGTGCTCGAAGGGGCTGAGAAGGCGATTCGTGATGGGTACAATGTCTATACGCGCTTCGACGGGCTGCCGGACTTGCGGCAGGCGATCGCCGCGAAGTTGGAGCGGTATAACCGGATACAGGCTGACCCGGAAAGTGACATTACCGTGAGCGCCGGTGCGACGGGAGCCTTCCATTCTGCCTGTGCCGCTCTGCTGAATCCCGGCGACGAGGTCATTTTGTTTGAGCCGTACTACCAATACCATATCAATGCGCTTGTGGCGGTCGAAGCGGTTCCGGTGGCGGTTTCTATGCGGCCTCCGGCCTGGTCTTATTCCATGGACCAATTGGAAGAGGTTGTGACGCCAAGAACAAAAGCCATCATCGTCAATTCACCCGGTAACCCCTCTGGGAAGGTCTACAGTCAGTCTGAATTGGAGGCGGTGGCGGAATTTGCCTGCCGGCATGACCTCTTTGTCCTGACGGATGAGATCTATGAATACTTTCTCTACGACGGACGACGTCATATCAGTATGGCTTCGTTGCCGGAGATGGCGGAGCGAACCATCACGATCGGCGGGTACTCCAAAACGTTCAGCGTGACGGGGTGGCGGATCGGGTACAGCGTTGCATCCCGACGGTGGGCACAAGCCATCGGGGCCATGAACGATTTACTTTACGTGTGTGCCCCTGCGCCGTTGCAGATGGGTGTCGCGCGAGGGATCCGTGAACTGCCGGATCGTTTCTATGAGCAGCTACGGCAGGGCTATCAGGGAAAGCGCGAGAAGTTCTGCCGTGCACTCACTCAAGCCGGAATCACTCCATCCATTCCGCAGGGCGCCTATTATGTCCTCGCGGATGTCTCCCATCTTCCTGGTCAGACGGGGAAAGCTCGAGCGATGTCTCTCTTAGACAAAACCGGGGTCGCCGGCGTGCCGGGGGAAGCCTTTTTTACGAGCAAGGTCGGGACTGATTTTATCCGATTCAGTTACGCCAAGACCGATCAGGATCTAGAAGAGGCCTGTCGGCGACTGACACAGGCTAGGATGTAGCGACTTCGGGTAGTGCGATGTGACTCGGGGGCCCTAGTCGTTCGTTCCCTCGATCCCGAGTTTCGAGTTTCATGTTCCAAATTTCACGTTTTACGTTTC
This sequence comes from Nitrospira sp. BLG_1, assembly GCF_047338595.1. Lineage (NCBI taxonomy): Bacteria > Pseudomonadati > Nitrospirota > Nitrospiria > Nitrospirales > Nitrospiraceae > Nitrospira > Nitrospira sp. BLG_1. The sequence goes on along the minus strand of NZ_JBLFBO010000006.1, from coordinate 179,769 downwards.
GACCTTCATGTTGTTGAGAGGCCTGAAACGTCAAACCTGAAACTTGAAACAGCAGGTTAAGGCCCTTCACGATGTCTGCGTTCCAGACGCGGGAATCAGGTTCGCCAACTCTCGACCGAGTGAAGGAGGACAGTAAGGGCTCGTGGCGATGATTCCACGGTAGCGTGGGGTCGGTCGGTTGAATGTCAGGGCCTGTCCGCTTCCATCAGTAATCGTCCCGCCGGCTTCATCGATCAATAGGACTCCAGCCGCGACGTCCCACTCATTTTCCGGTTCAAGCGTGGCCACTGCATCGATACGGCCGCATGCCATCAGAGCGAGGGACCAGGCGATGGACAGCATCGGACGATGCTGAGTGGATGGATCGAGCGCCGCAAAACGACCGGTCTGACGTTCCCATGGACCCAGCGCAATCACCGGTAGCTGTCCAGCGTTGATCTGCCGTGAGTCTACCGATTCGTGGTTCAGCCGAAGTCCTTCACCTCGGATAGCACTGAAGAGTTCATTGGTCGAAGGATTATAGATGGCTGCTACGATGGGAAGGCCCTGTTCAATGAGGGCGACGGAAATGCAAAACTCCGGGACTCTATTGATGAAGGCCTTGGTCCCATCGATCGGATCGACCACCCAGACCCGATCTTTCTGCAGTCGCCCGGGATCATCCGGGGATTCTTCCGATAGCCATCCGTCCTGAGGAAATGCGGAGCGCAGGTGTGCGTGAAGAATATCGTTGACCGCGAGGTCTGCTGATGTGACCGGAGACTGGTCTGGCTTTTTGATCGTCTCGAATCCATCCCTAGCCAACCGCAAGGCCTCTGAACCGGCGGCTCTCATCGCGTCTTCAAGTCGGTTGAGCTCATGAGATAATTTCATGAGCCCAGAGTACCAGGCCTATTGCAGAATGAAAAGGAACGTGCCGGTTCTCGGCTTGACCTTCCGCAAGAATCTGCGTACAAGCTCGCTATGATGAAGTTGGTCCAGAAGCGTTCGAAGAAGACCGGCCTCTCTCCCGGGACACTCATTCACATCGGTGAGACCCGCACGGATTCTGTGACCGTGACTCGCTTCAACTATGCGGGTACGCACTGCGATGAGCAGGTCGTAACGGACATGGAGGCCCTTCAGCCGCCGGCGGATGAGACGGTGACCTGGGTCAATGTCGGCGGCGTCCACAAGGTTGAGGTGTTGGAAGGATTCGGCAAATGCTTTGGCCTCCACCCGCTTTTATTGGAAGACATCGCCAATACCGATCAACGTCCCAAACTGGACGACTACGAGACCTATTTGTTTCTTGTGATGAAGATGCTGACGACCTCCGATCGCGGAGATATTCTGGTTGAGCAGGTCAGTTTTGTTCTTGGGCGGAATTATGTGCTCTCGTTTCAGGAGAACGGGACGGATGTGTTCGGGGCTGTTCGGGATCGCCTGAAAGGCGGTAAGGGGCGACTGCGACAAAATGGCTCGGACTATCTCATCTATGCGTTGATCGATGCCGTGGTCGACCAGTATTTTGCCGTGCTCGAAATGCTCGGTGAACGCATTGAATCGCTTCAGGAACGGGTGATGGCCGATCCGAAACCGGAGACTCTCCAAAATATCCATGCATTGAAACGGCAGTTGCTCTTCGTCCGTCGCGCTGTGTGGCCGTTACGGGAAGCCATCAACAATCTCTCCCGCTCGGAATGCCCGTTCCTGCATGAGCCGACGAAGCTATTTTTCCGTGATGTCTATGACCATGTGGTGCAGATCGTGGATACGATTGAGACCCTGCGTGAAATGGTTTCAGCCAGTCTCGACATCTATCTGTCCAGTGTGAGCTATCGCCTCAATGCCGTCATGCGCGTCTTGACGGTCATCACAACGATCTTCATGCCGCTCAGTTTCATCGCCGGCATCTATGGGATGAATTTTGAGCACATGCCGGAGTTGAAATGGGCATGGGGCTACCCCATGGCCCTCAGCATCATGGGTGTCGTTGCCGCGATTATGTTAGTCGGGTTTCGTCTGAAGAACTGGCTGTAAGCGGTGAGGCTCGGCTACTCTTGGACTTCCACCTTATCGACAAAATAGGTCGTGTCCCCGAAGCAGGTGGTGGGGATATAGCGATATTCCTTATAATGTAAGATGACACGCTTTCCCATCATGTCGTTCAATTGATCGGCGACTTTGTCGTCCCAGATTGTAAATTGCCACAGGACCGGTGCGGTACCCGGCACCGTGGTCATGGCCAGCTCTCCTTCATGTGTTTTACACACCCACCCCTTCGAGGAGAATTTCTGGATGTATCCGGCTCGGTTTCCATCGGAATACGTCCAGTTGAACACGACGATGAGATAGGCCGCACCGAGAAACACGAGGATAGTCAACAATACTTTCACTGCTTTCACCAGGTGTCTCCCTCGTTACGCGTGAAGGTCGCCGAAGAGCCAGGGGGCCTCAGTCTTTCGACGAGTCTCATAGGCTGAGATGGCCTGCTCGTGTTGGAGCGTCAAGCCGATCGAATCAAGGCCCCGGTAGAGACAATCCTTACGGAATGGATCGATCTCAAACCGACAGACTGTTTTCTCCGGTGTCGTCACCGTCTGGTTGGCGAGATCGACTGTGAGCCGGTATCCCTCGGTCTCAACGGCATGCTTCATGAGTGCCAGTACTTCGTCTCCGTTCAGCACCACGGGAAGAATGCCGTTTTGAAAACAGTTATTGTAAAAAATGTCGGCAAAACTTGGTGCAATGACGCAACGGAATCCTTGGTCCAGCAGGGCCCACGGTGCATGTTCCCGAGATGAGCCGCATCCAAAATTATCGCGCGTCAATAAGATCGAGGCGGATTGATAACGAGGCTGATTCAAGAAAAAGTCAGGATCAGGTGATCCATCCTTTTTCTTTCTCCAGTCAAAAAAGAGACCTTCGCGGAGCCCGGTCCGTTTGATCGTCTTTAAAAATTGCTTCGGAATAATTTGGTCGGTGTCCACATTGATTTGATCCAGTGGGGCCACGAGACCAGTGAGAGTGGTAAACGGTTCCATAAACGACCTCAGCTCCAATGTCGAATATCGACGAAGTGCCCTTCGATGGCCGCCGCCACGGCCATGGCAGGGGAGACCAAGTGGGTTCTCCCGCCCGCGCCTTGACGTCCCTCGAAGTTGCGATTGCTCGTGGAGGCACAACGTTCTCCTGGTTGCAGGACGTCCGCATTCATCGCCAGGCACATGCTGCACCCTGCCTCTCTCCATTCAAATCCCGCATCACGAAACACGCGATCAAGTCCCTCCGCCTCGGCCTGTTGTTTGACGAGCCCGGACCCTGGGACCACCATGGCGTGCACGGATGTCGCCACCTTCCGCCCTTTGGCCAGGCTGGCTGCCAACCGTAAGTCTTCAATACGCGAGTTGGTGCATGACCCAATGAAGACCTTGTCGATCTTGATCTCGGTGATCGGCGTATTGGGAGACAACCCCATGTAGTTCAATGCGCGTTCCGTTGCACTCTTGGTTTTAGCATCCACGATCGTTTGAGGGTCCGGAACCTTTTGGTCCACACCCAACACCATTCCGGGACTCGTTCCCCAGCTGACCTGAGGTGCGATTTCTTCCGCCCGCAGCGTTACGACGGCATCGTAGATGGCATCCGGATCGGTCTTCAGAGACTGCCAGGCCCGCATAGCCCGCTCGAATAAGTCTCCAGTTGGAGTCAGTGGACGTCCCTTTACATAGGCGATCGTCTTGTCATCGGGAGCTACCAGTCCAGCGCGGGCTCCTCCCTCGATCGACATGTTGCAGAGGGTCATGCGCCCCTCCATGCTCAGCGCGCGAATCGCTGACCCTGTGTATTCGATGACATACCCGGTGCCACCGGCTGTTCCAATCTTCCCGATAATCGCCAGAATAATGTCCTTGGCCGAACAGCGATTAGAAAGGGACCCTTCAACCCGGACTTCCATCGTTTTGGGCCGCTTCTGAACCAAGCACTGCGTGGCGAGGACATGCTCGACTTCGCTGGTCCCGATGCCGAATGCCAATGCCCCGAAGGCTCCATGGGTGGATGTATGAGAATCCCCGCATACGATGGTCGTTCCTGGAAGCGTGAATCCTTGTTCGGGGCCGATGACATGAACCACGCCTTGTCTGACGTCATCCATGCCGAAGTAGGTAATGCCGAAGTCACGGCAGTTTTCTTCAAGGGTTTGAATCTGTTTCGCGCTGATGTGATCGGCAATCGGCAGTTTCCTGTCGGTCGTGGGAACATTGTGATCCGGTACTGCGAGTGTGGCGGCGGGACGGCGTGGGCGCCGGCCGGCAAGCTTCAACCCCTCAAAGGCCTGCGGCGACGTGACTTCATGCACGAGTTGCCGGTCGATGTACAGAAGGGTGGTCCCATCCGGTTCCTCTCGAACAACATGCGACTCCCAAATTTTGTCGAACAGTGTCTTGCCCGCCATCAGTGCTCCTGCTTTTGTAAAGTGAGGCCCCATTATACAGAGAAGGCCTATGGTGTTGACAAGGTGTCTCTACCGCTTGCCCTTCACCGCATGTCGTGATACCACCACCCCCGTGAAGGATGCACTGTGGAACGACCCACGCATTGTGGAATGGAGTCAGCTGTTGCTGGACAGCTATCGCCATTGGCTAGGAAACGAATTGATCGAGCGGACCGGAGATGCCATGGAGCAAGCTCGGAGATTGTTTGAAGTCTCATTTGTGGTGGTGTCGCATGGTGCCGAGCCCGATCCGGTTTTGAACTATGGCAATCAAGTGGCGCTGGACTTGTGGGAGGTCTCCTGGGAGCAATTCACCGCAACTCCCTCGCGGCTGACAGCAGAAGCCGATAACCGGGCAGAACGGGAGCGGATGTTGGCGCAGGCGCGAGTCCAAGGCTTCTATGACGGCTATAACGGAGTGCGGATTTCTTCCACGGGCCGTCGGTTTCTGGTTGAGAAGGCCGTGATCTGGACAGTGGTCGATGTGGCTGAGCGTCCGCTTGGTCAGGCAGCGACGTTTTCAGTATGGAAACACGCGGTCGGATCGTGACGAGCCATTCCTCTCCCACCGATCTGGTTGGAAGGGAATCAGCAACTGGGTATTGCAGGAATTGACGAGCTGTGTTGGCGAGCAGATCTTGAACGATAGACGAAAAGCCTGGAAGGTCAGGTCCACAGTTCGAGCGGACCGTGGGTGGCGATGCTATGGAGCAGGTCTTGTGTCGAAAGAATACCGACGAGACGACGGTTCTGATCGAGAATCGGAACCGCATGGATCCGTTCCTCCAGCATGACTCGGGCAATTTCACGGATCTCTGTTGTAGGAGTTGCCGAGATCACTCGCGGGGTCATGATCGCGGCAGCGTGCTTGTGGGAAGCTTGTTGCGTATCGTCCGATGTGATCAATTCCGGCACATGCCGGAGGAGATCGTGATACGAGAGCATCCCCACGAGCGTGCCATGTACCGATGTGATGGGGAGGTGGTGGAATCCTTTGTGAGACATGATCGTCCAGGCATCAACTAGCCGACTGTCAGATGGAAGCGAGAGCACCGGTGTCGTCATCAAGTCTCGGGCCAGGACTGCCGGCGTGGGATGTGATCGATCAGGCCCCTGTTGTTGGTAGGCCGTCTGTGCAACCAAGGCGGGGTGATCCAACGTCGATGACGATTGGCCATGCTGCTCCCGATCTGCCACAGCCTCCGTGCGGTTGTATCGTGGGGTCACGAGCTTTGCCGGATAGACTTCCGCAACCCCGTTGACCGCAACAATAATGGGCATGCTGTCGCTCCTTAGCTGTTGTATCGGCAACTTGATGAAATACTTAAGCGAGCAAGAGGGGTCATTTGATCTCTCGCGCTGAGCCTGGCTGTGGTTTGGGACCAGAATGAGATCCTTCGACCGAGGCGCTCTGTGAAGCAGAGCCGATTCTGGTACGATGGCCGATACCCATAAGCACGCGTGAACAGCACAGCCACAATGTTGTGTCTTGGAGGCAAGTTCTCCTTCCGATGGCGCCCTCTCAGCTTGGTTGCTTCCGTTTTCGCCCCTATGCTATAAGAGCCTCCATATCATTTGGAATTTCTCGAGTATTGATAGTTGGTTCAACGACCATAGAAGAAGGGTGTACAGTACCAAACGCCTGCATGTCCTCCAGAGTGTGGCATCAAACAGACTAAGTCACGAGCTTCTATATTCATCTCTTCTTTATCTCGCTAAGGGGGGTAGTTATGGGCAAGTCATTGTTGGTGGGCTTTCTCGGCCTTGGGATGGTGTTGGCTGGCACATCGAATTTGTATGCACTTCAGGCGGGCGGTGTCGAAACCGGTGATCTGGAAACCGGCTCCGTCGTCGGGCAGCCGTTCAAAGAACTCACTGTCGATGCTTCGTTCTTCGCACTCGAAATTGGAGACACGAAGGTCTGGTATCCTCCCGTGACCGTCATCGATTTTAAGACGCGTCCAGGTGCCCCGGTTCTCTTAAAGGTAACGAACAAGGCAACGGCTGAACATGGATTCCAGCTCACTGCGGCAGTGAATCAATCGGCACCGACTGTCTTGCATACCAAGATCGTGCTCAAACCAGGCGAAACCCAGTATATCGGTATTCCCACCAGTGACTTGTTTTATGCTGCAGGGAATGTATTGGAGTATCGGTGTCATCTGCATCCAGGACATGTCGGCGGCAAGTTGCTCATGTTGAAATAGTCGAGGGCAACGAAGAAAGAAAATCTCATCGCAGATTCACGGCCTCAAGGAAATTTTCCTTGAGGCCGTTGTGTTTTTCGGCGGTTTAAAAAGATAATCTTGAAGTGTCCGGGCCTCACAAAAAGTAGAAGGCCTTGGTTCTCTTGAGAACCAAGGCCTTCTGCAACAACAAGAGCAGCCGTTGACTTAGTTTCTGACCCCGCTCCACACTTTGGCGGGATCGATTCCTTTATCAGGGTTCAATGCCTTTGCTCTTTCCAGGAGGACGTCCGTCGTCTCCGGATAGAGAGGGTCAGAGATGCAGCAATTATCGACCGGACACACAGCCGCGCATTGGGGTTCGTCGAAATGACCGACACACTCGGTGCATCGATCGTGGGCGATGACATAAATATTGTCGCCGACTCCCTGTCCATCACCGACGTGGTTTCCTTTCGACTCGGCGTCGCTTCTCGTTTCGAAAATTGCTTCGTTGGGACACTCCGGTAGGCATGCCCCGCAAGAGATGCATTCGTCCGTAATCAGTAGAGCCATGACCCAAGCCTCCTTCTCAGTCCCAAGCGCTTCAATAATATTGACAAGTTCCCACGTCCGCCACCATATTAGTGCCCAATTTGACGATGGCGGGTGTGAGAAGGCATTCTATTCTGTGCTTCTTTTCCAAGTCAACGGAACGAGTTCCGGTCAGAAGGCCTAGGGCAGTTCTACGCATGGGTCGTTGGGCCCAGCATGTGAAAAAATAAAGTCGGTACGTTTCTCCAAATGTCCGGTAATCAGAACCAAGCGAGTGATCGAGAACAGAAAAAGAAGCGGATCATCATGATGATCCTGCTGGCGCTGCTATTGATGAGCGCCTCGGTGTTTCTCGTTGAACGCAAAGAGTCAAGTGTGATTGTGGTGACGTTTCCCAGTGGCGTCGAATTGGAGGCCGAGGTCGCCGATACCCCTGAGAAGCTCCTCTTCGGGCTTGCCTTTCGCGAGGCCCTACCGGCGAACGGGGGCATGTTGTACATCTTTGAAGAAAATGGTCTTCATCGGGTCACGACGCGGGAGTACCGATTTCCTATCGACGTGCTGTGGGTTGATGAGAGTCATCATGTTGTGCATCTGCTCGAGCAGGCGGAACCCTGCGCCAAAGATCCATGTCCGCTGTTTGGGCCGCCACCCGAAGCGGCTCGCTATGTGATACAGGCGGAATCTGGGTTCATCAAGAAATCAGGCGTGGCCAAGAACGACGAACTCAAATATGCCCTTCGCCTATAGGCCTTGCGGCACACCAAGGGGATACATATGATGGATGCGTTTCAGAAGGTCGGTCAAGTTGAAGACGTACCTCCGGGACAGTCGAAGATCGTTAAAGTCAATGATCGACCGATCGCCCTGTTCAACATCGACGGGAAGTTTTATGCCATTCATAATAGCTGCCCTCACGAAGGGGGGCCTCTTATTGAAGGCCGGCTCAAGGGCTACGTCATTGCCTGTCCGTGGCACGACCTTGCGTTCGACATCCGAAACGGACAAGGGACGGATGGGGGTGGGTATTGCGTAGGAAGTTACGAGGTGCGAGTGGAGGGAACCGAGATCATGATCGGTCCGCGAAGGAAATCATGAACACATCCAAGAGCACGTGCGTAACCGTGGAGAACGTGCAGAGGATACTGATGTGAATAGAGTTGCTGCCGAACCTGTGTCGATCTGTGAGGCCGGGGATTCCCGCAAAGTCGTGGTTGATCAACCCTTTGTTCTTCAATTGTGGGAAGATCGGACGAGAGGTGAACAGTGGGTCGCGTCCTATGATACCAAGGGACTTGCTCTACTCGGCGACGACTTTCTCCGCATCGCCAGTAATAACGCGGTCGACAACGGACAGCGAATCTTTGAGTTTAAGGCGGTGCAGCCGGGTGTCTACCGCGTCGTATTCGAAAAACGCATGGGGTGGAAATTCACCTCGGAAGATCGCCGGATCTTCACGATAGAGGCGCAGCCACCCGCTGGGAATTGAGTCCATGCCAGACATTGCCTTTATCAATGGGTGTTTCATTCCATGGCAAGACGCGACGGTTTCCATCGATGACCGCGGATTCCAATTCGGCGATGCGGTCTATGAAGTGATTCGAACGTATCGAGGTACTCCCTTCAAATTAGGTGCGCATCTTGACCGACTTGATCGAAGCGCAACGCAACTCTCCATTCCCCAGCCCTATACTAGAAGGCAATGGACACAATGGATTCACCAGGGACTAAGCCTGGCTGGGTATCAGGATGCCAAGATCTACATTCAGGTGACGCGAGGGGTGGCTCCCCGTGAGCATGGCTTTCCTTCTGAGAGTCGCCCGACCGTCGTCATGACGATTCGAGCGCTCCACCCGCTCAGTCTGGAAATGCGCCACACCGGCGTAACGGCCTGTACACGCGAGGATCTACGATGGGGCCGCTGCGACATTAAAAGCGTGAATTTACTGGCCAACGTGTTGGCTCGTGAAGAGGCCAGACGGGCGGGTGTGTTTGAAGCCATTTTTGTTCGCGACGGATTTGTCATGGAGGGCGCGGTGAGCAACGTGATGGCCGTTCAGGGGGGGGTGCTCGTGACGGCTCCTGAAAGCCCGCGCATTCTGTCCGGAGTGACCAGGACGGTTGTACTACAATTAGCAAGAGAGGAAGAGGTTGCCGTCGAGGAACGATTCATGTCGATCGACTCCCTCTACCGCGCAGACGAGGTTTTTCTCACCGGGACCACGCTCGAAGTACTCGGAGTCGTTCAGATCGATGGGAAAGTCATTGGCACCGGTCGCCCGGGTCCGGTGACTCAGGCTTTGGCAGCTCGGTGGGCGCTACTGACGGGCTAGTCCCCTTGCATTGCGTAGGGGTGCGTGCTATGGTACCGCCTCTGTAAGTGGGCGCCAGCCCACTTTTTTGTTTGGTCACGTGTCAAAGGGACATGAAGGTTGAGGACGCCGGGGAGTAGTGTGCAGCCGGTTATTGACCGATTGCATGAAATTATTTCGCCGATTCTATGGACGCTCGGGCTTGAATTGATCGATGTTGTCTGTGTTGGACGAGGTCCGCGGTCTGTTGTTCGTGTGTTGGTCGACAAACCGGGTGGCGTTACCATCACCGACTGTGAGCAAGCACATAAGGCTCTAGGGCCGGCACTTGATGTCGCCGATCCATTCCCTCACGCCTATACGCTTGAAGTCTCATCTCCAGGTTTGGATCGCCCGTTCCAGAGAACTCAGGACTATCAACGGGCGATTGGGAAACAGGTGAATCTCAAGCTTCGACAGCCTCTTGAAGGTCAGTGGCGGATTACTGGAGAACTGAAGCAAGTAGACGAGACTCTCGTCGTGCTGGAGATCGGTACGCATGGAGCTCCTCAGGCGATTCAGCTCAGTCGTGAAAGCATTGCAGAAGCAAAACTGGTTGTGAAAATTTAAATACGGGGTAAGGGCGCCGTGGGTGAAAACCGGATGCAGGAGCGTGAGGTATGAACCGAGAACTGATTTCAGTAATTGACGAAATCGGACGCCAAAAAGGAATCGACAAGGCGCGCGTGATCGGAGCCATCGAATCCGCTCTGCAGACTGCCGCAAAAAAGCGTTTTGGGCAGGCTGAGAACATTCAGGTTGAGATCGATCCAAAAACCGGAGAAATCTCCGTCGTCTCTAAGAAGACGATCGTCGAGACGGTCAGCAATCCTAAAGCGGAAATTTCACTGAGTGAAGCCCGTCAGTATGACAGCGAAGCCGAAGTCGGGGATGAGATCGGATCCCTGATTGAAATGAATGAACTAGGGAGAATTGCCGCACAAACCGCCAAGCAAGTCATTTTCCAGAAGGTTCGTGAAGCGGAGTGGGAGGCGGTTCAGAAGGAATACTCCACGAGGCAGGGTGATTTGGTCACCGGTATCATTCTTGGCATGGAGCGCCGCAATTACCTGGTGGATCTCGGGAAAACGGAGGCGATTCTTCCGATACAAGAGCAGATCCCGCGTGAAACATACCGGCGTGGCGATCGTGTGAAGGCCATGCTCTTGGAAGTTCGTCGGACCCCGAAGGATGTGCAAGTGATCTTGTCGAGAAGCCATCCTCAATTTGTAGCGAAGCTCTTTGAGCTCGAAGTGCCTGAGATCATGGAGAAGATCATCGAAATCAAGTCGGTCGTTCGGGAGCCAGGAGACCGTACCAAGATTGCTGTGACATCACGGGAAAAAGCGGTGGACCCGGTAGGCGCTTGTGTCGGTATTAAAGGTTCTCGCGTGCAAGCGGTCGTCCGTGAGTTGCGTGGTGAAAAGATCGACATCATTACCTGGACGCAAGATCCGCGGGTATTTATCGCGGAAGCGTTGAATCCGGCCACGATCGAAAAGGTCGGTATCGATGAGGAGAAGAAGTCGGCATTGGTGGTCGCTGCCGATTCGCAACTGTCCCTGGCGATCGGTAAGAACGGCCAAAATGTCAGGCTGGCGGCGCGTTTGACGGGGTGGAAGATCGACATCATCAGTGCCACGGAGTACGAAAAGGAAAAAGTAGAACGCGATAAGGAAATCAAGGCGGCTCTGGCGGAAGAGACGGAGGCGCAGCGCTTGCAAGAAGAGGCGCGTCAAGCAGCGAGAGCGGAAGAGGCAATGAACGGATCAGAGTAGGATACGGAATCGTCCGATGGCAATGCGTGTATACGAACTGGCAAAGAAACTGGGTATGGAAAATCGTGTGCTCATCCCTGAGCTCAAAAAAATGGGTGTGTCTGTGACATCCCATAGCAGTGCGCTCGATGATGAGATCGTGGAGAAAGTGTTGGGAAAGCTTGCCCCGCAATCGAAAGGTCAGGGAGCCGAAAGTGAGGGAGGCTCTCCATCCAAATCTATTCCTGGCGCAGGCCAGGGCAAGGCCTCGGCGGGAAAGACTCAACCGGCTGAAGAGCCGGCTAAGCCAGATAAGCGGCGTATTCTGATCAAGCGTAAAAAGGAAGAGGAACCCGCAGAGGTCTTCTCGTCGCCCCCAGCTCTGGAAAGCGAACGCTCGGCTCAGCCTGAACCATCGGTGAATCAGGATCACTCCATTCTCGAGGAGTTCGTCGCTCCCAGCCCACACGTCGATGAGGTGCGAGAGGAAGTCCCGGTTCCACCTTCAGCCGTCGTAGTGCCTCCTGTTGTGGCTCCCAAGCCGGAGGAAGCTCAGCCTAAGGTGGCCATCGTCCCGCCTTCTGTCGTTGTCACGACGGTTGAATCTGTTCCCGGCCAGAAGAAGAGTATGGCGTTCGAGGCCATCGCAGCCGAAGGACAGAAAGATAAACTCAAGAAAGCCCGTAAGACAGGTCGACCCAAAGACGAGCAGCAAGATGTTAAGCTCAGGGAGGATGCCGCACGCTGGCAAGATCTCCGGGCTATTCCGGTCCAGCGTCGTGACGATCGATCCAAGCATCTACATCATAGTGCTCCCTCTGAGGTGACGAAGCCTCGTCGCAAAAGCGTCAAAATCACTCCGAGGACGACGGTTAAGGAATTTGCGGAGTTGATCGGTCAGCGTCCGGCGGACATTGTGCGTAAGCTCATGGAGATGGGTCAGATGCTGACCTTTCATCAACCCATGAATCTGGATGCAGCGGCAATGTTGGCTGAAGAGAGTGGCGTCAAGATCGACATTGCAATTGAAAAAGTAGGGGACGACTTGTTGCAAGATGTACTGGAGGCCGGCGGTGAGGAACGACCTGAACCTCGCCCACCCGTCGTGACGATCATGGGTCATGTCGATCACGGAAAAACGTCGCTGCTCGACGCTATTCGTCAAACCAATGTTGCAGAGGGCGAGGCGGGCGGCATCACGCAGCATATCGGGGCCTATACGGTTTCGGTGCGAGGCAAACAGGTCACCTTCTTGGATACGCCTGGCCATGAAGCCTTTACGGCCATGAGAGCCCGTGGGGCTAAGGTCACGGATGTCGTCATTCTGGTCGTTGCCGCAGACGATGGGGTTATGCCTCAAACCATTGAGGCCATCCATCATGCGAAAGCCGCCGGCGTTCCACTCATCGTAGCCATGAACAAGATCGATAAGCCCACTGCCAATCCGGATCGGGTCAAGAATGCACTCTCGGAACATGGGCTCATTTCTGAAGCTTGGGGTGGCGATACGATCATGGTGGAGGTGTCGGCCAAGCAAAAAACAGGTCTGGATACCCTTTTGGAAATGATCCTTTTGCAGGCCGAAGTGCTTGAGCTCAAGGCGGATCCACATCGGCAAGCAAGAGGGACGGTCGTCGAGGCTAAGATCGAACGAGGGAGAGGACCGGTCGCTACGGTACTGGTGCAGAGTGGGACGTTGCGGGGCGGGGATGCATATGTCGTGGGCACGTTCAGCGGTCGGGTGCGAGCACTCATCAATGATCGTGGGGAAAAAGTACAGCAGGCAGGGCCGTCTATTCCTGTCGAAGTTATTGGCTTACCGGGGGTCCCGTCGGCAGGAGATGTCTTCCATGTCGTCTCGAATGAGCGGGTAGCCAGGGAGATTGCCGAAGAGCGAGCTCAAAAACGTCGGGCAGCCGAGTTGACCAGCCCGGCGAAGGTTTCGCTTGATGACCTCTTTGCAAAAATCCAAGAAGGCTCCGTGAAGGAGTTAGCCATCGTCATCAAAGCCGATGTGCAGGGATCGTCGGAAGCCTTGGCCGGAGCGGTTGAAAAGCTATCGACGGACGCGGTCAAGCTGCGGGTCATTCATAATGCCGTCGGGGGAATCATGGAATCCGATGTCCTGCTCGCGGCAGCATCGCGGGCGATCATCATCGGGTTCAATATCAGGCCTGAACCGAAGGCCACGGCCTTGGCGGAACAGCAAGGTGTCGATGTCCGACTCTATACGATCATCTATGACGCCATTGCCGACATCAAGGCCGCCATGGAAGGCTTGCTTGAGCCGACGCTCAAGGAACGAGTTCTGGGACGTGCCGAGGTCCGTCAGGTCTTTATGATTCCCAAGGTCGGCGCAGTGGCAGGGGCTTATGTGGTTGACGGCCTCATTTCCCGAACAAGTGCCGGAGTCCGCGTGATTCGCGACAATGTGGTGGTGTATCAAGGCAAGTTTGGCTCATTGAGACGATTCAAAGACGATGTGCGCGAGGTTCAGCAGGGGTACGAATGCGGGTTGAGCATCGAGAATTTCAATGATGTCAAAGCGGGAGACATTGTCGAAGCATATACGATCGACAAAATTGCGACAAAGCTCTAGATGTCGGTCCGGATCACGACGGCGTTGTCTCGTTGTACTTGGGAAGAGTAAGCTGTAAGGGTCTCTCGCGGAGATCGGCTCAGAAGCGGGCCATGCTGTAGGCAGTCATTATGGTAGTGGGGCTCTGTACGGTCGAATTGTTCATCGCGGAGAGCCAATCGTTGAAGGATAAACGGCAGGTCTTGCATGGACTCAAAGAACGGCTCCGAAGCAAATTTAACCTCTCTGTGGCCGAAGTCGATGGCCAGGATCTCTGGCAGAAGGCCGTTCTCGCGATGGCTTGTGTGGCAAGTGAGGGGCGTTTTGTAAGCCAAGTCTTAGAACAGGCGATGAACCTGATCAAAAGCATGCCGGTTCTCGAGGTGGTTCGTTCGCAACAGGAGTTGCTCTAGCATTCGGTCCATGGAGTCGCTGCTGAGGACCGTCATTTTACAATGTCTAAGGCAACCTACAAACGGGCGGATCGAGTTGCCGATCAGATTCGCATGGAAGTGGCCGATATTCTCATGCGAAAAATTAAAGATCCTCGGGTGCATGGCGTCACGGTGACCGATGTCGAACTCACGGGAGATTTGCGTATTGCCTATGTCTTCGTCACGACTATGGAGCGGGACGCGGCTGAGCGCGAAGTCTTTACAGGGCTATCAAAGGCGAGTGGGTTCGTACGGGCTGAGTTAGGACGGCGTCTGTCGCTCCGTTACCTCCCGGACGTGATCTTCAAGAAGGATGTGAGCGGCATACGGGGTAATCGAATCGACCAGTTGTTGGCGGGATTACACAGTACCGACGGAGAACGGCAACTCCCGGAAGACTCCACTGAGGGATCGAGTATTTCAGGGTCTTGACGCGATGACCAGCGCCACCACGATGCTTCAGCAGAGGGTGTCTCAAGAGGGTGTTCTTGTTGTTCACAAAGAAGCCGGATGGACGTCGCACGATGTCGTGGCAAAGGTTCGGGCCCTGCTGAAAGAAAGCAAAGTCGGGCATGCCGGAACATTAGATCCCAGTGCCACAGGCGTTTTACCGATTCTAGTGGGGCGAGCCACAAGAATTGCTGAATACCTGGTTGATTGGGATAAGGAGTACCGAGCTCAGTTGCGGCTTGGAGAGACGACGGATACGCAGGATGCAACCGGTCGGCTGTTGGCCAGCAGTGACCCACGTGGAATCACGGAAGGCGATCTTCAGGCGGCGCTCACCGGATTCCGTGGCAATCAACGACAACTGCCGCCGATGTATTCAGCAGTGAAGGTCGGAGGACAACGACTCTACAAGGCCGCCAGGGCCGGCAAGACGATTGACCGGGCTGAACGTTCTATTGTGATACATACATTGGAACTCATATCCTTTGATGGCCGGGATGCAACGCTGCGCGTTGTCTGCTCAAAAGGCACGTATGTGCGCACGCTCTGCGCCGATATTGGTCAGGCCTTAGGTGTCGGGGGACACCTGTTGGCGCTGGAACGGCGCCGTGTGGGGCCACTGTCGATCGAGCATGCATTAACGGTCGAGCAAGTCGCCTCTCACCTTGAGGCGCAGACTCTCGCGCCGCACTTTCTTTCGCTGGACGAACTCCTCTTCGAGCTTCCTGCGGTGGTCGTCAACGGGGAGCAGGCCGAACGGGTTTTACACGGGACACCCGTGTTTCCGATTGGGAACGGGCAGTCTCTCTCTTCCCTGAGGGCGGGCAACGTACGACTGAAGGATGAGGCTGGGCGACTGTTGGCGATCGGAATTCATGATCAGACCGGTCTTGGATCGATTAAGGTACGTAAAGTATTGAGTCTATCGAGTCATTAATGGAGAAGGAGTAGTTATGGCGTTATTGAAGGAAGCAAAAGCAACACTGATTCAGCAATATCAACAGCACGAAAAAGATTCCGGCTCTCCCGAAGTTCAAATAGCGGTCTTGACGAATCGAATCACCTATCTGACCGAGCATTTCAAGACCCACAAGAAAGATCATCACTCGCGGCGTGGGTTGTTGCAATTGGTCGGACGGCGGCGTCGGTTATTGGACTATCTTCGCGGAGTGGATGACGCTCGTTACCGAGCCATTATCGATCGCCTCGGTATACGCAAGTAACCGGTCGTTCCAAGAATGGCGTGGACCGGCGCCAACGCATGACTCGCATGTCCCACAGATGAACACCGACATGCGCCCTGTTCCTCCACTGTCCGGGGAAATCGTCCGGCAATGGATCTCAGACGCATTGCCCATTCGCGTGCTCGGCTGAGCGGCGAGGCGCGTCGACCAGAGCGCATCTCAGTGGGCATCTGTGGACCTAACCAGAGGAGACCATAGATGATACATGTTGTAGAGGTAGAAGTTGCCGGTCGTACGCTTCGGCTTGAAACCGGTCGCGTCGCGAAACAAGCCGATGGTTCGATTTGGGCCTCGTACGGTGATACGGTCGTTCTGGCCACCGCTGTTTCGGCGCAAACGGCAAAGCCCGGGATCGACTTCCTTCCGTTGACGGTCGACTACCAAGAAAAAGCCTATGCGGCCGGCAAGATTCCAGGAGGCTATTTTAAACGCGAAGGTCGACCGGCAGAGAAAGAGGTCTTGACCAGCCGATTGATCGATCGTCCTCTCCGTCCGCTCTTCCCCGAAGGGTTCTATTTCGAAACCCAGGTCATTACCTCGGTTCTCTCCGCAGACAAGACGGGTTCGTCCGACGTCATCGGCATTACTGCTGCCTCGGCTGCCCTGGCCGTGTCCAATATTCCATTCAACGGACCCGTCGCCGGAGTCAAGATCGGCTGTATTAACGGGCAGCTCGTCGTCAATCCCGATCTCGAAGCGATGGAACAAAGCGACCTCCATCTTGTGGTGGCCGGGACGGCCGATGCGGTCATGATGGTGGAGGCGGGTGCGAATGAGCTTTCGGAACAAACCATGCTGCAGGCGCTGGAATTGGCGCACAATGAAATCAAAAAGATCGTTCGGAAGATCGATGAATTAGCGAAGAAGGTCGGGCGCGTCAAGCGAGAGGTCGTACAGGAGTCGATCGATGCCGCGCTGCAGGCGGAGATTAAGTCGTTGGTGGCTCAGCCGATTCGTGATGCCATCATGATTTCCAACAAGAGTGCGCGGCAGGAGCGATTGGATCAGATCCTGGCAGAGACCATTCAGAAGCTCCAGAAACCGGAAGACGCGTCACGCGAGCGGCATGTCAAAATAGTCTTTCATCAGCTGGAATACACGGAAGTCCGGAAAATGATTTTGGAGAAGCAGTCACGGGCGGACGGACGCGGGCCATCCGATATCCGGCCGATCACCTGTGAAGTCGGCGCCTTGCCGCGCGCACATGGTTCAGCCATCTTTACTCGCGGAGAAACCCAAAGCTTGGCCGTTGTGACGCTCGGAACGACGGACGATGAGCAGCGGATTGATGCGTTGGAAGGCGAGTATACCCGTACATTCATGTTGCATTACAATTTTCCTCCTTTCAGTGTTGGAGAAGCGAGACCGCTTCGCTCACCCGGCAGACGTGAGGTCGGCCACGGTGCATTGGCGGAACGGGCGTTGAAGCCTGTCATTCCCACTAAAGATGTGTTCCCGTACACCCTGCGCATTGTGTCCGAGATTCTCGAATCTAATGGGTCTTCCTCGATGGCCACGGTTTGTGGGGGAACATTGGCGATGATGGACGCGGGTGTTCCGATCAAAGAACCGGTCGCCGGAATTGCGATGGGGCTCATTAAGGAAGGAAACGATGTCATCATCTTGTCCGACATTCTCGGTCTTGAAGATCACTTGGGTGATATGGATTTCAAAGTGTGCGGGACGAAGAACGGGGTGACGGCGTTACAAATGGACATCAAGATCGGCGGGATTACCACTGCCTTAATGCAGCAGGCGTTGGAACAAGCTCGATCGGGGCGCCTCCACATTCTGAGCCGTATGTCGAACGCGCTCCAGGGACCACGCACGGACCTCTCGCCCTTCGCACCTCGTATCCACACGATGAAGGTCAAACAGGACAAAATACGGGATATCATCGGGCAGGGGGGGAAGACGATTCGTGGGATTCAAGCCGATTGTGGCGTCAAGATCAGTGTTGAAGACAGCGGCATTGTCACGATCGCATCATCGGACGGAGAATCGCTGCAGAAAGCCAAGGACATCATCAACCGTCTGACCGAGGAAGTTGAAGTCGGGAAGGTGTATTCCGGGACTGTGAGAAAGATCATGGACTTCGGCGCCTTCGTCGAAGTCTTGCCGGGCACGGATGGACTCGTGCATATCTCTCAACTCGCCCATCATCGTGTGAAGTCAGTTTCAGATGAAGTGGCCGAAGGGGACCAAATTCTGGTCAAAGTGCTTGAAATCGATAAGCAGGGGAAAATCCGTCTTAGTCGAAAAGAAACGATGCCGGCACCGACCACCAGCGGTGCACCAGATCCAGCGGGTGGCTAACACTTGTACCGCAAGGTCATCCTCAACAACGGGATTCGCTTGGTTACGGAGCAAATCCCGACCGTCAAGTCCGTCACCATAGGTCTCTGGGTGAATGCCGGCTCTCGGGACGAGCGTCCCGAAGAAGCCGGCTATTCTCACTTTATCGAGCATATGCTGTTCAAGGGAACGGCCTCACGGTCCGCGACGGACATCTCCCGTGAAATTGACGCACTCGGCGGTGAAATGAATGCGTTTACCACCCGGGAGACGACGACCTTCTACGTCAAAGTTCTTGATCAGCATCTCCCTCAGGCCTTGGACCTGCTCTCGGATCTCTTCTTGCATTCTCGCCTCCACCAGAAGGAAATTGAAAAAGAGAAACAGGTCGTGCTCGAAGAAATTCGCATGGTGCAAGATGATCCCGAAGATCTCATTCAAGAGTTACATGCCAAGTTGGTAATGGGCACACATCCGTTGAGTCGTCCGATCCTTGGGAAGGCATCCACGATCCTTCACATTCGTCGTCAGGATCTCCTCGAGTACATGGATCGGCATTATCGCCCGGAAGGCATCGTCGTTGCTGTTGCCGGGAACTTCGATCAATCAAAGCTCGAGAAAATGATGACCCGACTCTTTGGACGCTATCAGGCGTCGAAAACCACCGATTCGGGAACCCGTTGGCCGGCTGAACTGCATGGCGGTGTGACCTTGAAGCAAAAACCCTTGGAGCAGGTCCATCTCTGCGTGGGACTGCAAGGGATCGCGGCCGGTCACAAGGACCGATACGTGATTTATGCGATCAACAGCGTCTTAGGAGGCAGTGTCAGTTCGAGACTCTTCCAAGAAATCAGAGAGAAACGTGGGTTATCGTATTCGATTTATTCATTTTTATCGGGTTATTCTGATACCGGCACCGTCACCGTGTATGCCGGAACCAGAGCCGGAGAGGTCGCACGTGTTCTGGACCTGATTCATCGAGAGATTCAGAAAATGGCTGGCCGGGGAATAACCAGTGAGGAACTCCAACGGACCAAGGAACAGATGAAAGGCGGTCTGATGTTGAGCCTGGAGAGTTCGCATAGCCGTATGAACAAACTTGCAAAGGATGAACTCATCGCCGGCACTCACACCTCCTTGGAGGAAATGATCTCAGACATTGATGCCGTGACGGAACAACAGGTCAGGCGAGTGGCACGCAGCCTGTTTACGATTGAGAATATGGCGATGACAGGTTTGGGACCGCTTTCACCCAGACAGATTGAGGGACTAAGGCAACGGTTCCCACTGTCGATAACCTCATCGCGAGGAAGTGCAAGAGCATAAAACTTTGTAAGCTATTGTTTTTCAATTGCTCTTCGTAGTATTTTCAACGCCGACGCTGCATGTGGGGAAACATGCCCTTGACAGGACAGCTCAGTTTCAGTACCGTTCCAGCTCAATTATGCTGGTTTGTGAGTCATGATTTGATTCGGAAATGATCGAAGGTGCGAGTGCGTCGCTAGGAAGTCAGTTGCGACACCAACAATGATCGATTGAATGTGATCAACACCTTATAAAGATTAATGACAATCAAACTGATGAAGGAGGGACGAGGTATGAAAAGGGCTGTCATTCTAGCTGCCGCCGTCATATGTACCAGTTTCGGCTTGCTAGCGGCCGAATTTTCATTTGCTGCTGGCGCAATCGAACACCTTGGTCTTGCGGATGACGTTGTAGGAGGGAAGCCACTGAAGGCTGCTCCACCAGCCAAAACTCTGCAAGGTCGTGTCTGGTCTCAGTGGGCGGATAATCCCGATGGAGAGCTGTTGTTCGGGATTCAGTATTGGAATTCCGGCGAGCAAGGATCCGGAGACGCGGGTGGTCGATCATCAACCATGCTTGATGTGAAACCGCCGGACCCTCTCTTTACCTGTTGTGCATGGGGGTTTGTCGGGGGAACCGAGAAGAACTCGGCCTATTCCGGCTGGTACCATGCAGCCACGACCGTTCGGCTTGCCGTGAAGGATAAGGCCCTGATGGATAAGATCATCAAGGCCTCGCAGGAATTGGTCGCCATGGAGGTCACCCTCGACGGCCGAACAATCACCGGCTTCAAAATACTGAAAGACTAGCCACTCTTAGTCCAGCACGTTGTTGTGAAGGAGGACGCGATGATGAAGGTTAAGAAGCAAGGTGGAGCCATCCTGGCAGCCGTGGCCCTCGTAGCGGGTCTGGGGTCGGGCGCCTCGGCCATTGAGTCATTTCAAGAGCGCTTCGAATGGGGCGACATGAGCAAGCCCACCACGATCCAGGGGCGAGTGATTGTGCTAGACCCGTACGATGAAGCGGTCTGGATCAATGTGGCCGTGTTCGGTGGCAATGCAGAGAGTGGGTTGTATTGGCAGAAAGTTCACCCCGGTAAGAATTTAAAGTTTTATGCCGAGAAATCAGCCTGGCAAGAGCTGCAGAAAATGGGCCGCCCTCATGCAGGACCGGCTGCGGCAAAGGAAGTTCCACCAGGCAGTACGACAGATTTAATTGAGTTTGTCGCGACCGAAACAGAACAGAACCATCGTGTCATTTCTGCGGTGAAGAGGATTCCCGAAGTATCCGGCACAATGGGCAAACCTCTAAGCATGTCCGCGCTTCGACTCAAGGAATGCGCCGGGAAAAACGAATTCGAGTCAACCTGTAACAAAGCCAAGGCTGGCCTCAATACTTCTCCCGTCACACCAGACGGTAGCAACGTCGGCATGCAATACGATGTAATGCTTCCTGGTGGGAAGACTCTGGGCGGTTTGATCCCATGGACTGCACAGTATAATCAGGCCCACTGAAAACGCTATCAAACAGCAGAGAGGGCGGCATTCCTTCCTGGAGTGCCGCCCTTGTCATTTTTTGGCTTGGCTCCATGCTCGTGGGCACCAGCACGGTCCATAGCTCCAATTACGATGTAAGGTTTTCCGAGGTCCTGTAACGAGTTAGGGTGTGCAGTTGGTCGGAACTGGCAGTGGAAGGATAAACGGGATCAACAGTCCCCGATAAAGCACGCCATGGCCTGTATCTCGTGGGGTAATTCTGGAATGAGAGCGTGCAGACGGTAGAATTATTGATTCCCCGATTGTTCGCTTGGATCCGTTCTCGCCATCCGTTGCAGCTCGGCGAGTCGATTGAGCGCATCGAGCGGCGTGATGGAAAATAGATCGATCTGTTTCACTTCTTCTATCAGCGGGTGAGGCTGCGGAAGAGTCTGGGCAGATTGTCGTGGCGGATCCGACGCGGAGACGGTAGGGGACGCCTCAGGTCGCTCAAGTTGTGACAAGACTGCTTGGGCGCGGCTAACCACCTCCTGCGGAAGGCCTGCCAGTTTAGCCACGTGAATGCCATAACTGCGGTCAGCCTTCCCGGCGATGATCTTTCTCAGAAAGACGATGTCGCCATCGCATTCCTGGACCGCCACGCGATAGTTCCTAATCCCGATACGTTGAGACTCCAGTTGAGTCATCTCGTGATAGTGTGTGGCAAAAAGTGTGCGCGCACCCAACTTGGTACAGTCATGGATATACTCCGCAATGGCCCACGCAAGGCTGAGACCATCGTAGGTGCTGGTCCCGCGACCGATTTCATCCAGTAAGAGCAGGCTCCGTTGTGTGGCATTCCGGAGAATATTCGCGGTCTCCACCATTTCGACCATGAAGGTACTTTGCCCTCCGGCAAGATTGTCAGATGCACCGACTCTGGTGAAAATGCGATCAGCCAAACCGATGTGAGCCTCTGTTGCGGGGACAAAGCTTCCTACCTGAGCCATTAACACGATCAAAGCGACCTGCCGAAGGTAGGTGCTCTTTCCCGCCATATTGGGGCCTGTCATGATGAGGAGCCGCTCGGTTCCAAGATCAAGAGTCGTGTCGTTCGGTACAAACACCGAATCGTGACAGAGTCGTTCGACGACGGGATGTCGGCCTTCTCTAATCGTTATGCCACCGCCATCCGTCACGGTCGGCTTTGCATAGCGATAGAGGGCCGATGCTTCAGCCAAACCGGCTAGGACATCAACCAGAGCCAACACTGTCGCCATTCTATCCAACCGATGGGTCTCTGTTGCCAGCCGGGAGCGAAGCGCCGTGAAGGCTTCCTGTTCGGAGGCGAGGAGTTTCACATCGGCACCGATCACTCGCTCCTCGAGTTCTTGTAGCTCGGCCGTTGTAAACCGCTCTGCATTGACGAGTGTTTGCTTCCGAATGTAGTCCGGCGGCACCCGGGCCAGGTTGGCTTTGGTGATTTCAATGTAATAGCCGAACACCTGATTGTAACGAACCTTCAACGACTCTATTCCGGTGCGCTCGCGCTCACGACCTTCCAGCGCGGCAATCCATTCCTTCCCCTCCTTGCTGGCTTTTCGAAGTTCATCGATCTCAGGGGCATAGCCTTCTTGGATGATATTCCCGTCACGTAAGGAGAGGGGGGCATCAGGGCGGATCGCTCGTTCTATCAGATCGTACAGATCCTCAGCCTGATCCCATGTCTCGAAAGATTCGACCAGCAGTTGGCTGCGAAGTAATGCCAGTTGGGAGGAGATTTCAGGGAGTGCCGAAAGAGACTGCTTGAGCGCCAGCAATTCGCGTGGATTTGCTAAGCCCAGTGTGATACGCGTGCCCAAGCGTGCAATGTCCTGGACCTCCCGCAATGCCCTGCGCAAGGAGGTTCGTACAAACAAGCTGTCTTTAAGTTCCTCGACCGCATTAAGACGTGCTTCGATGAGCTCACAACGCAACAAAGGCATCACCAACCACTGACGCAACAGCCGACATCCCATTGCGGTGACCGTGTGGTCCAACACGGACAACAGCGTTACGGGGCCGGTTACATCCGTCTGCTCCTTGGCAGACAAAGGTTTCAGGAGTTCCAGATTTCGAATGGTCGTCCCATCGAGATGCATGATCTCGTTGTTCCCACGAATAGATAATCGGCGGATGTGATCTAGAGGGACGGTCGGCTGCGTCTCACGGAAATAGTCCAGTACCGCGCCGGCTGCGCCGAGGGCCGCTGGGAGTCCCTGACATCCGAGACTCTCCAGCGAGTTGCAGTGGAAATGGCTCGTCAATATTTGTGTGGCACGTTGTGGTTCAAATGGAGCGACCGGACGTTCACACAAGCGCGGCCCCGCGATCTGCCTGATCCATTGCAGGCTCCGGCTATCGAGGCCCGTTGGGAAGATCAGCTCCCGGGGATCCAGTCGAGACAGTTCATTCAGAGCCTGGCTCACCGCCTGTGACCCTCGAAACTCCATCAACCAGAACTCCCCGGTCGACACCTCGAGGCTGGCAAGCCCAATCCGTTCACCAAAGTCAGCATCGGGATGAACGGAGATGGCAGCCAGATAGTTGAGCTCTCCTGGGATCAGGAACTCGGTGTCCACCAACGTACCTGGCGTATACAGTCGGACGACCTCGCGCTTCACAAGGCCCTTGGCGGACTTGGGGTCCTCCACTTGCTCACATAAGGCGACCAATCGTCCGGCACCGAGTAATTTCGCGATGTAGCCGGTCGCCGAATGATACGGGATGCCGCACAACGGGATTGGATGAGGACTATTCTTGTCTCGGGACGTCAAGGCAATGGAGAGAAGTCGAGACGCCTCTACGGCGTCTTCGTAAAACATCTCATAAAAATCTCCGACACGAAAAAATAAAATCGCATCAGGGTATCCCTGCTTGATGTCTCGGAACTGGCGCATGAGAGGACTGAGCGTGGTCTCACTCATCAGCGAAATGTCTCGCGGGTTCTAGGTCCGCAGAAGCGGGGGTCCGTCCGGAGACCTTCTCGAGCGATTGTCGGAGCCGCTCGAGGTCCACCTCCGCTTGTTGCAGCGCCTTCGTCTTTCGGCGTAGTTGAATACGGCTGCGGACCCACGGAGGGCAAAGCAGGATGGCGGAAACCAGGAGCCCCACGACGAATCCGGCCATAACGGGTTTATAAATGGGTGTGGAAGCCTCAAGTAAGCCGAAGAAGTACCGAAGGGTGACTTCCTGTTCTTGGTTTTGGAGAACAAATGCCAGTGATAGGAGCAAGAGAATGCCGACGAGAATCAGTCGCGTCATCGAGGAGAAGCCTTTCTCTTTCCACTCAATCCGGAGTGTTGTGATTGGCCGCGCTGCTTGACGGAAGGTAAGACCGTCATGATGCGTGCCAACAGGGCACGGGACCGTTTCCCCTGCGGCATGAACTGAACGGATCGAGTGGTGAATGTTCTGTGGGCCAACCGGATTTCGAGTCGGTCGGACGGGAGTAGGCTTGGGAATCGATCAGCCCACTCAACGGCTGTCACCCCGTCGTCGGCGAAGACCTCAGCGAGGCCTATGGCCTCCGCCTCTTCAGGGCTTCTTAATCGATACAGATCCATATGAGTCAACGGGAGTCGTCCGTGGTATCGGTGCATCAGCATGAATGTCGGACTGCTCACCGAGCTGGGGGGAGCCTCAAGGCCGGAGACGATTCCGTGGACTAAGGCAGTCTTACCAGCTCCCAGGTCACCGATCAATGCCAACACGTCTCCTTCGCAAAGGACCCGTCCGATAGCCATTCCTATTGACTCCGTCTCACGTCGAGAATTCAGGACAAGACGACGGGGGCGAGCTGGTCGGGCCATAGAGATGCCATTCGATCAAACCGTTAGGTGCCCGGTGGGATCGGGTTCGCGGAGGGCGCAAAAATCCTGTTCAGCGCAGTGGGAATGTGTTCAAGCAAGTCCCCCGCGATCATTCCGACTTCCCCGTTCATCGCTGCAGCCAGATCACCTGCCGCACCGTGCAGGTAGGTTGCCATGCAGGCAGCTTCCCATGAGGGCAGGCCTTGTGCCAACAGACCAACGACCATTCCCGTCAGGACATCACCCGTCCCGGCGGTGGCCATACCGGGATTACCGGTCGGACAGATCGCAACGGCTCCGTCCGGCCGTGCGATAATCGTTCGTGCTCCCTTCAAGATGACGAATAACCCACGCTCTCGCGCAAAACGAGTTGCCGTGCCAATCCGATCACGATTGACGGTCTGAGAAGTCGCTTCAGCCTCCAACCGCGCCATTTCCCCAGGATGGGGAGTGATGATCGGCGGCGTCTTGCATGAAGCGAGGATCGCGGTACGTCCCGTCAAAGCATTCAGGGCGTCAGCATCAAGCACTGCCGGTCGGTCAAGCCGTGCGGTCAACGCCTGGACGAGTTCCACGGTCTCATGATGAGTTGATAAACCTGGTCCTATCGCCACAGCATCCCTGGTTGCCATGAAGGCGAGGAGCCGATCCAGCGCAGTACGGGACAGTGTCCTGGCCTTCGTCTCCGGCATCGGCAAGGTCATGACTTCCAGGAGTTTGGCTTCCAGGATGTCGTTGACACTGGAAGGAGTTGCGACGGTGACGAGGCCGGCTCCTATCCGCAATGCCGCTTGTGCAGCCAGCGCTGCCGCTCCGGTTTTTCCGACGGACCCTGCGATGATTCCGGCGTGTCCGTAGGTTCCCTTGTGACCGGATCGTTCACGCCGTGGGAGACACCCCTGAACCCACTGAGGTGTGATCACGGTGACGTGACTCTGTATAGCGTCGACATAAGACGGTGGTATCCCAATATCAACCAGGTTGATGTTCCCAGATAGGTCAATCCCTTGATTCTGGTACAGCCCTGTTTTGGGCAACCCAAACGTCACTGTGAGCGAGGCACGCACGGCCTGACCAAACGCGGTTCCCGTATCTGCGTGAAGGCCAGAGGGTACATCAATTGCCACAACGGGGCGGTTCACCTCATTCATGCTCTCGATGACCTCGCCGTACCGACCCGTGACAGCCGAAGACAGTCCCGTCCCAAGCAGAGCATCCACAAGCAGGTGGCTTTCCTGCAAAAGCGCACGCGCAGTATCCTTGGATCTGTAAGGAATGACGGAAGATTTGCCGGCGACTTTCACAAACTGTCTGTACATCACCGCGGCGTCGCGGCTTAATTCGGATAAGGAGGCCATGGTCAGGACACGGACATTGGCACGGCGTCTCCGAAGGAGACGAGCCGCAACGAACCCGTCGCCACCATTATTCCCTTTCCCACAGACCACGGTAATCGTCTTTCCGCTGACGGTACCGACCCACTGCTCGATGCAGGCGGCCACGCCTGAGCCTGCTCGCTCCATCAGCGTGGTCGAAGGGATACGACCTTCTCCCATGGTTCGGCGCTCAAGCTCCTGCATTTGTGCAGCGGTAATGACTTTAATCATGAAAAGCTATCGGTCGCCAGATCGACGGAAGCTGGCAGGAGACGACCTTCCCCTAATCAAGCAGCGTTTTCATTTCTTTGACGGCTTGCACGAGACCCACGAGGACCGCACGGGCGATAATGCTGTGCCCGATATTGTATTCGACGATTTCAGGAATATGCGTCAGCCGTTTGATATTACGGTAGTTCAGCCCATGTCCTGCGTTCACACCGATTCCGAGTTTGTAGGCAAGTTTGGCAGCGAGGCTAATGGCTTCAAATTCCGTATCGGCTTCTTTCGAGCGCGTGGCATTGGCATAACGGCCGGTGTGTAGCTCGACAAAATCCACCGCAATTTTATGGGCGGCCTTGATCTGGTTCAGATCAGGGTCAGTGAAGACGCACACCGGGATGCCTCCATTACGAAGTACGTTCACGATGTGTTGAATACGTTCTCGCTCGCCCACGATGTCGAGGCCCCCTTCCGTGGTCAGCTCCTGCCGTTTCTCTGGTACCAGCGTCACCAGATCCGGTTTGATGTTGAGGGCAATCTTTGCCATGTCGACGTCAGCTGCCATCTCAAGGTCAAGCTTTGTCCGGGAGATTTCACGAAGGAGATGAAGATCTCGATCCTGGATATGACGCCGGTCTTCTCGAAGATGAACGACTAAACCATCCGCCCCTGCCAGTTCAACGAGAACGGCAGCCGCCAACGGATCGGGATCGGTCCCCCCGCGAGCCTGTCGCAAGGTTGCCACATGGTCGATATTCACGCCGAGCCGAGCCATTCACCCTCCTATACCGATATGCTACTGGGTAAAATAAAGACAAGAGACGGACGAGCGAGATAACACCGATGCTATTAGTAGCAGAAAGGAGGGAGAGGGGGCAAGAACAGTCAGGACGGGAAATCTCCCGTGTCGGATCCTCGTCCCATGACAGGAAGCCTTGAAAAACATTGGAAATTGACTGGGCTAAAGTGCTCCATTAAAATAGGCGCTTCTTGAACTCCTATGCTTGTTTGCCACAGCGTAGCCGTGGTGAGCATTCTCTCGTACGAACAGTCAAAGGAACTTCATGGGGTTGGGCGACGGGTTTTATCGAATCAAGCGATTGCCTCCGTATGTCTTCGCGCAGGTTCAAGCGCTGAAGCTGGAAGCACGACAGCGGGGTGAAGACATCATCGACTTTGGCATGGGGAATCCCGATCAGCCGACCCCCCCGCATATTGTCGAGAAGATGATCGAGGCCGCGCGTAAAGGGAAGAATCATCGCTATTCCGCATCACGAGGGATCACCAAGCTTCGGCACGCCATTTGCGGGTGGTACAAGCGCAACTATAATGTCGAACTCGATCCGGAGACTGAAGCGATCGTGACCATCGGATCAAAGGAAGGCTTGGCCCACCTGGCCCTGGCCATGATTGGTCCCGGTGATGTGGTGCTGACCCCAACTCCGACCTATCCAATCCATATGTATAGTTTCATCATTGCCGGTGGAGAGGTTCGGGGGATCGAACTTCGTCAAGACAGCGATTTTTTTGAAGACCTCACCCGTGTCTATCGGCAAACCTTTCCGCGACCTAAAATCCTGGTCATCAATTTCCCGCACAATCCCACGACGGCGGTGGCTGATCTTGGATTTTTCAAGAAGATCGTGGCGTTTGCCAAGGAACACAACGTCATCGTTATCCATGACCTGGCCTATGCCGATCTGGTCTTTGACGGCTATAAAGCCCCGAGTTTTCTCCAGGTTCCAGGCGCAAAGGACTGCGGAGTTGAGTTTTATACCCTGTCGAAGGCTTATAATATGCCGGGCTGGCGTGTCGGCTTCTGTGTTGGTAATCGAGAGGTCGTCGGTGCCTTGGCGAAGATCAAGAGCTATCTCGACTACGGTATTTTCCAGCCGCTTCAGATTGCGAGCGTGATCGCACTGAACGGCCCACAGGACTGTGTCAAAGAAACCGTGCATCGATATCAGAAACGTCGCGACGTGCTGGTGGGTGGGCTGAACCGAATCGGGTGGCCCGTCGCGAAGCCGTTGGCCACGATGTTTGTCTGGGCGCATATTCCCTTGTCCTATCGCCATATGGGCTCGCTGGAATTTTCGAAGCTTCTGCTCAGGGAGGCGAAGGTCGCGGTTTCACCGGGGATCGGATTCGGTGAAGGAGGGGATGAGTACGTGCGATTCGGCCTGGTCGAGAACGAGCATCGCACTCGCCAAGCCGTGCGGGGGATTCGTAAAGCCCTCAAGCTTGAGGGGAGCGAGGAATGAAGTCTCGGATCGGAGTGGGGATCATCGGGTTCGGGACAGTCGGCACCGGGGTCGCCAAGACACTTCTCAAGAATGCCGATCTCATCAGCCGCCGGGTCGGCGTGCCGATTGAATTGGTTCGGGTGGCAGATCTGGACATTACCAAAGACCGTGGGGTGACAGTGGCTCCAGGGGTCCTCACGACCGATGCAAAACAAGTCCTGGCGGATCCTGACATCGATATCGTGATTGAACTGATCGGCGGGTATGATGCGGCGAAGCGAATCATGCTGGAAGCCATTGCTGCCGGGAAGCATGTCGTCACGGCGAACAAGGCGCTCTTAGCCTTGCACGGCGAGGAAATCTTCGCTGCCGCCACCCGGAAGGGAGTCGAGTTGGGGTTCGAGGCCAGTGTGGGTGGTGGCATCCCTGTGCTTCGAGCGTTGACGGAAGGGCTGGCCGGCAATGCGATCGAGTCCATTTACGGCATCATCAATGGGACATCCAACTACATCCTGTCGAGAATGACCCAAGAGGGACACGACTTTCAGGCCGTACTCACAGACGCCCAGCAGGCAGGTTATGCGGAGGCGGATCCCACGTTTGATGTCGCCGGGGTCGATTCCGCGCACAAACTGGCCATCCTTGTGAATCTTGCCTACGGGACGCCCGTCAACTTCAAGGACATTTATACAGAAGGGATCACGAACATCACGCCGACCGATATCGCATATGCCAAACAGTTTGGGTACACGATCAAGTTGTTGGGCATCGCGAAGTGTGTGAACGGAGAAATCGAAGCGCGGGTACATCCCACGATGCTTCCGTCCACTTCTCCCATTGCACAAGTTGAAGATGTCTACAATGCCATCCAACTCGTCGGGGATGCTGTCGGCGATGTTGTGCTCTATGGGCGTGGGGCTGGGTCCATGCCGACCGGAAGCGCAGTGGTCAGCGATGTGATCGCCATTGGACGCAATATTCTCAAAGGCGCGATCGGTCGGGTGCCCGTTGCCTCATTTCAACAAGACCATCGGCGACCGTTACGGCTTCGGGCCATGGAAGAGATCTGTTCGCTCTATTATCTTCGTTTTACCGTGGTGGACCGGCCTGGGGTCTTGGCACAGATCGCGGGTGAACTCGGGCGTTGCGGGATCAGCATTTCCTCGATGGTTCAACAAGGGCGACGAGAGGGACAGACTGTTCCGGTCGTCATTAAGACCCATATGGCCAAAGAGCGTGACGTGCAAACCGCGCTTCGAGAAATCAACCGGCAGCCCTTCGTGGCTGAACCGACGAGACTGATCCGTGTGGAAGGTCGAGACGAATAACCGATGAATCGTTGGCGAGGGGTCATAGAGGAATACCGTAAATTCCTCCCTGTGACAGAGAGCACTCCTGTCATCAGCTTGGGCGAGGGAAATACCCCGTTGATTCGTGCTGCGCGATTGGCTAAGGCCATTGCGCCGGGAATCGAACTCTATATCAAGTTCGAAGGAGTCAATCCCACCGGGTCGTTCAAGGATCGGGGGATGACCTTTGCCATCTCGAAAGCAGTGGAGAGTGGTGCGCGGGCTGTCATGTGTGCCTCCACAGGCAATACGTCAGCTTCTGCCGCGGCCTATGGCGCTCGAGCCGGATTGTCGGTGTACGTATTGATTCCAGCCGGCAAGATCGCGATGGGCAAGTTGTCCCAAGCGATGATGCATCAGGCTACGGTCATCCAAATCGAAGGAAACTTTGATCAGGCCCTCACCCTCGTCAAAGACTTGTCGGTGTCACTTCGCATCGAGCTCGTGAATTCCGTGAACCCGTTCAGGATTGAAGGGCAGAAAACCGCAGCCTTTGAAGTCTGCGATCAGCTCGGCGATGCTCCTGCCATTCACGTCTTGCCCGTGGGGAATGCAGGAAATATCACAGCCTATTGGAAGGGCTACAGGGAGTATCGCGCCGCCAGTCAAATCACACGACTGCCTCGCATGATGGGGTTTCAAGCGGCAGGTGCGGCCCCCATCGTATTGGGGAAGGTCGTTGAACAACCACAAACCGTGGCGACTGCCATTCGGATCGGCAATCCTGCGAGTTGGTCGTCGGCCTTGAAAGCGGTGGAGGAGTCATCCGGTGCGATCGATATGGTGACAGACGACGAAATTCTTCAAGCGTATACGCTGGTGGCTGCCACGGAAGGGGTCTTTTGCGAGCCAGCCTCGGCTGCGTCGGTGGCCGGCGTGGCCAAGCTCCATCGTAACAAGACTCTACGGGAAGGTGACACGGTGGTCTGTACTCTGACGGGACATGGACTGAAAGATGCCGATACAGCCATCTCCGTGTCCAAACAACCACTCACTGTCAAGGCGACGCGCGATGATGTCGCCCGATTATTGAACGTGTGAAAGGCGTGTAGATTCGATGAAATATGTGATCGTGCATGCTGGTGGGATGGCGGACCATCCACAAGCAGAACTCAATGGTCGAACACCACTGCAAGCGGCAGCCACTCCTCATCTCGATCAGCTCGCTCAAATCGGGGAACTGGGTCAGCTGGTGATCCCACGCGAGGGGATTCGTCACGGAGGTGGATTACTCGGTGCGGCGATCCTCGGCTATGACCCGAAGAAATATTATCAAGGGCCTGGTCCACTGGAAGCGGCCAGCCTGGGTGTTGCAGTCACGGAACACGACGTGGTCTATCGCTGTACGATGGTCACACTGCGTCCGGAAGGCGGGAAGGGCGCAGAGATCAAGAAATTGGGGCCTCACGTCATCATGGATGATGCGACAGCCGGCTTGATCGAGACAGAAGAGGCTCGTGAGTTACTCGAGGCGATCAACGAGCAGCTCGGTTCCGAAACCATTCAGTTCTTTCCTGGCGCGGGGCATCGCCATCTCATGGTGTGGGTTAATGGCAAGCCACGAGCTTTCTGCAACGATCCTCAGTCCGTCCTTGGGCAATCCATTGCCGATGCCTTGCCGACGGGCGACGGCGCAGATATTCTCCGAAAGCTGATGGAGGCGGCGCATGTGATTATGCGCGATCATCCGGTCAATGATGAGCGTATGGCGGAAGGGAAGAAACCGGCGAATTGTGTGTGGCTGTGGGGTGAAGGACGAGCGGTCATGTGGCCGAACCTGACGGAAAAATACGACATCACCGGGGCTGTCGTGGCAACCAGCGATGTCTATCGTGGCGTCGGGATCTGCGCCGGTCTTGAGGCGGTTGATCCAGAACGTCTTGCCGACGGCGACCTTCGCACCAGAGCTTCCGTAGCACTCGCCGAATTCGCCAAGAAAGATTTCGTGTATGTCCATGCTAGGCTGACGGACGAGATCATCCATGGCGCCGATATCAAGGCCAAAGTACGTGCGATCGAAGAGGTGGATCAGCACTTGGTTGGTCCGCTTGTCGAGGGACTGGCCAAACAGGGGCCCTATCGGTTCCTGGTCGTGTGCGAACATGGCCGAGGGGCGAACGGCCAGCCATTCTATGCGTTCGGTGAGGGAACTAAGAAGGCTGAATCAGCCAGTCGTCGTTTCACTGAGGTTGATGCTCAGGCCGCTGATATGCCCGCTCGCGACGCCACGAAATTCGTCAATAAATTCTTCTCCAAAAGCTGACCATTGTGGCTGTGATCGTTCAGAAATACGGCGGCACATCGGTGGGTACGATCGAGCGCATCCAACGGGTGGCCGATCGTGTCGAGAAAACTCACCGGGACGGTAATCATGTCGTCGTCGTGCTGTCCGCGATGAGCGGGGAAACGGACCGTCTCATCAAACTTGCCCACGAAGTGACGCCGAGTCCCGATGATCGGGAGATGGACATGCTGCTCTCAACCGGTGAGCGCGTGACCATTGCCTTGTTAGCGATGGAATTACGCGGCCGGGGCATTAATGCCCGTTCCTTTACGGGACGGCAGGTGGGCATCATGACCGACAGTGCCCATACTAAAGCTCGGATCGCGCGGGTGACGTCCGGACGGCTCCGCGAGGCGCTGGATCAAGGGGTCGTGCCGGTGGTGGCGGGCTTTCAAGGGATCAATGAACGGTCGGATGTGACGACGCTGGGCCGAGGTGGGTCTGACCTGTCCGCCGTTGCGGTGGCGGCGGCACTCAAAGCTGATCGCTGCATTATCTTCACCGATGTCGACGGGGTCTATACGGCTGATCCCAACATCGTTCCGGCAGCCAAACGCATCGATAGAATTTCCTATGAAGAGATGCTCGAAATGGCCAGTCTTGGTGCCAAAGTGCTGCAGACTCGATCGGTGGAATTCGCGGCCAAGTTCAACGTGCCGGTCGAAGTGAATTCCAGCTTCAAAGAAGGAAAGGGGACCCTCGTGACGAAGGAAGATACGGATATGGAAGCGGCTGCGGTTGCCGGAGTCACGGGAGACCGGAACCAGGCAAAGATCACCATCATCGGTGTGCCGGACAAGCCTGGTATAGCCGCCAGGATCTTTGGGCCTGTGGCGGAAGCGAATATCAATGTCGATATGATCATCCAGAACATCAGCCAGGCAGCCCTCACAGATCTCTCTTTTACCGTTCCTCGGGCGGATCTGAAGAAAGCCGTGCCGCTCATTCAGGGAGTCGCAAAGGACATTGAGGCTAAGTCGGTTTCCGTCACGGAAGCGATTGCGAAAGTCTCCCTCATCGGCGTCGGCATGCGGTCGCACTCTGGTGTGGCAGCCAAGATGTTCAACGTGTTGTCGCGGGAGGGGGTCAACATCATGATGATCAGCACGTCGGAGATCAAAATCTCTTGTGTAATCGATGAGAAGTACCTCGAGCTGGCCATGCGCTCCCTTCATTCGGCGTTCGGGCTGGATCAAGTTCCGTCCTGACGCTAGCCGCTAATAAGACCAACACTCGTCCAATATGTTTGGACCATAGTGGAGTGTCGTCTCCTCACCATAAGTCCGTTTCTTCATCCCACTAACAACTGTGGACAAGGTCCATCAGTGGCATTTCCCAGACGCTCGGAGACTCAAGGTACGACAGAGGGGAGGATTTGACTCTGCCGCTCGTAAGGACTCGACGTCTCGACAGGGGAGCCCCTCTCCTGATACCCTTTCTGCCTATGGCTAGAACTACCAAACAATCGCGTACTTCCCGCGCTGTCCGTGAACGGAATCCAGTTTCTGTGCAGAAACCAGCTACCGAACAGGCGGAGAAATTAGAAATCTACGACACCACATTGCGTGATGGCGCGCAGGCGGAAGATGTCAGTTTCTCTGCCGAGGACAAGGTGCTGATCGCGCAGAAGTTAGACAGCCTGGGTGTGCATTTTATTGAAGGCGGATGGCCCGGCGCGAATCCGAAAGATATTGAATTCTTCAGGATGGTCAAGACGATTCCGCTGAAGCATGCGGATGTGATCGCATTCGGGTCGACAAGGAAAGCCAGCAACACAGTCCGGAAGGATCCGAATCTTCACGCGTTACTCGGCGCCGACACGAAGATCATCACGCTCTTCGGAAAGACCTGGTCGCTCCATGTCACCGATGCGCTTGGTATCTCCCTCCACAAGAATCTTGAGTTGATCGGCGACTCCATCGCCTATCTCCGCGGGAAAGGACGCCGCGTATTCTACGATGCGGAGCATTTCTTCGACGGCTATAAGACCAACCCGGACTATGCGTTGAGCACGATCAGGAAAGCGGTAGAGTCGGGTGCGGAGCGAGTCATCCTCTGTGATACCAACGGGGGCGCGATGCCGTGGGAAATCCGTGAGATCTGCGGCGTGGTGCAGCGTGAGTGTGGGGTGCCGCTCGGCATCCATGCCCATAACGATTGTGAAATGGCCGTGGCGAACTCCCTGGTGGCGATAGAAATGGGCATTCAGCAGGTACAGGGGACCATCAACGGTATCGGGGAACGCTGTGGAAACGCCAACCTCTGTTCCATTATTCCGAATCTTGAGCTGAAAATGAAACGCCAGGCCTTGACCAATACCTTGAGCCATCTCAAGGATGTGTCCGGGTTTGTGACGGAAATTGCCAATCTCATGCCCAATAAGCATCAACCCTATGTCGGAGATTCCGCGTTTGCCCATAAAGGCGGGGTGCATATTCACGCAGTCCTGAAGAACTCGGCCACCTATGAGCATATTGATCCGGCTCGCGTCGGCAATCGGCAGCGGATGTTGATCTCCGACTATGGAGGACGCAGCGGCCTGCTCGATAAAATCGAAGCCTACGGGATCATGCTTTCGAAGAATCATGTCAAAGTTGATGAGCTGGTCCATACCTTAAAGGAACGAGAAAGCCAGGGTTATCAGTTCGAAGGGGCCGAGGGCTCCTTTGAATTGTTGATGCGAAAGGCGATGGGGAGCCACACGTCGTCATTTCGATTGCTCGGGTTTCGGGTGATCGTTGAGAAAAAGCAGGAGGATGGATCGTTGCTTTCCGAAGCGACGGTAATGGTCAAGGTTGGAGACGTGGTCGAGCATACCGCAGCGATCGGGGCTGGGCCGGTGAATGCGCTGGATCATGCGTTGCGCAAAGCCTTGGAAAAGTTTTATCCGCAGCTTCGAGAGGTGAAACTGCTCGACTATAAGGTCCGAGTGTTGGCCGCGAACCGGGGGACCGAATCGAAAGTGCGGGTCCTCATCGAGTCGGGCGACCACAAAGACAAATGGGGAACGGTGGGGGTTTCCGACAATATCATTGAAGCGACATGGCAAGCTCTTGTCGATAGTATCGAATATAAGCTGCTGTCCAAAAACTAGAGTATTTTCGTAAGCATTCGCCAAATTTATTCTTGACAGGTGTCATAACCTCACGTAACTTAAGATAAACTTACCGCCATGAGTGGATGGTCCTAGCAGAGAGTGCGGTGGGTAGTCGTCATGTAGGGGGGATGGCATGAGAAAGGCGGATATCGCTGAGGAAATTTTTAAGCAGGTCGGTATCTCAAAAAATGAAGCGGCTGATATCGTCGAGTTCGTGTTAAATCTCCTCAAGTCGGTACTGCAGAAGGGAGAATCGGTTAAAATCGCAGGGTTTGGCAATTTTGTTGTGCGGAGCAAAGGCGCCCGGAAGGGACGCAACCCACGGACCGGAGAAGAGATTGGGATTACCCCCCGGCGAGTCGTTACATTTCGCCCAAGCCAGGTATTCAAGAAGTACGTCAATTCGTAAGGCGACTTCACCCACATTGTCGACCGCACCGTGAGGCCGGTCATGGGAACTGAGCCCAGGCTGGGCAGCAAGGTTTTCTATAAAATTGGCGAGGTGAGCCGGCTGACAAGGCTTCCCTCGTACGTACTCCGTTTCTGGGAATCTCAATTCGCATTTTTAAAACCCAAGAAGAGTCGAGGTAATCAGCGACTGTATGTCCAACGAGATATCGAAACCGTCTTGCAAATTAAGCGGATGCTGTATGAAGAAGGGCATACGCTGGAAGGTGTGAAGCGGTATTGGGTCCGTCGTGGAAGGGCTGCTACCCGTCGGCTGAGGCCGAGAGAGATTGCCAAAAAGCTGAGAGGCGATCTCCAAGTCATTCTGAAGATCATCGATTCGCATTCATCATAAATCAAAAGAGACGGTGCATTTCACCGAAGACAATCATGAGAGAATCTGCGACAATCACCGACTCAAGAGTCGAGAACATGTCGGGGCGTAGCGCAGCCCGGTAGCGCACTCGCTTGGGGTGCGAGTGGTCGTGGGTTCAAATCCCGCCGCCCCGACCAGTTTGCAGAATCTTGAAGTGATGAGGGAAGAACACGGATCTCTTCGTTCCGTCGAAGCTGCCTCAGGCAGCTTTTTTATTGTAATCCTCCCATGCGTATCCTAGTGACCAACGACGACGGCATCCAGTCTCCAGGGATCACGGCCTTGGCACAAGCCTTGGCGGCCATCGGAGAAGTGTGGGTTGTGGCTCCGGATCGAGAGCGCACCGCCGTTGCTCACGCCGTGACTTTACACAAACCATTGCGTGTTCACCGCGTCGCACCCAGGACCTACACCGTCAACGGGACTCCCGTTGATTGTGTGAATCTGGCTCTTCTCAAGGTGATGCCGAAACCTCCGGCCATCGTGGTGTCCGGCATCAACAAAGGCGTCAATCTTGGAGACGATGTCATGTACTCGGGCACGGTCTCTGCGGCGATGGAAGGTACCATTCTTGGTGTACCGTCACTAGCGGTCTCACAGGAAGGGCAGGGGGCGTTTCGCTTCAACATCGGGGCGACGTATGCCGCTCGTGTTGCCAGGCTTGTGCTGGAGCAAGGTCTTCCTGAGGAAACCCTCTTGAACGTCAATATCCCAGATCGAGCTTCGGCCAAGATTCGAGGAGTACGGATTACCTGTCTGAGCCGACGACGCTTTCATAATCCGATCATTGAAAAACTGGACCCGCATGGGCGCACATACTATTGGATTGCCGGCAAGCGAATTTCATGGAGCCGCAGTAAGGATGCGGATCACGAAGCAGTTGAGGAAGGGTATGTGTCCATCACGCCAATCCGTCTGGATAGCACTCACCACGAAGTGGTGGATCAATTCAGAGCGTGGGAACAGGTGGTTGCGGGGCGAGGCTGCCATGTCCCTATCTCGAAGTCGAACCGTCGTTCAACGAAGCAGGTGGGGAAATGATTGGAGGTTTGATCGAGTCCATCATCGGTGAATTGAGTCGATTCACCATCGCCTGCATCTCGAGGTTTGGCTACGGGGGGATTCTCTTCACGATGGCCGTTGAAAGTGCCTGTATCCCTCTCCCAAGCGAAATCATTATGCCCTTCTCCGGGTACCTCGTTATGACCGGAGAGTTTACGATGTGGGGTGTCACTCTGGCTGGTGCAGTCGGTAATGTGTTGGGCTCAATCGTGGCCTACTATGCGGGAGTCTGGGGAGGACGGCCTTTTGCCGAACGCTATGGTCCGTATTTCCTGATCTCTCACCATGATCTCGATATCGCTGATCGCTGGTTTGCCAAATATGGAGAGGCAGCCGTCTTTTTCGGCCGAATGCTTCCCGTGGTGCGCACATTCATTTCGCTTCCGGCCGGTATTGCGAAGATGAATTTTCCACGATTCGTCGTCTTCACCTTTGTCGGGGCCTTGCCTTGGTGCTATCTCTTGGCGTACATCGGTCTTCGGATGGGTGAACAGTGGGAACATTTGCGGGATTACTTTCATCAATTTGACATCGCTATCGGACTCGTCCTTGCTGCAGCCATAGGCTACTTCCTCTGGTCTCACTGGCCGAGACGACGAACAAGCCCTGGCGCGTAAACATCATGCTCAAAATCTTCAATACTCTGACCGGTCGGCGAGAAGTATTCGAGCCGATGGAACCGAACAAGGTCCGCATGTACGTCTGCGGCGTGACGGTCTATGACTATTGTCACATCGGTCATGCGCGTAGCGCATTGGTCTTCGATGTGCTCCGTCGGTATCTAGAGTCTTGCGGCTATGCCGTGACATTCGTAAAGAATTTCACGGATGTGGATGACAAGATCATTAAACGGGCCAATGAACAGGGTGTGGCTTGTGATGCCATTACGACAAAATACATTCAGGCTTATCACGAAGATATGGGTAAATTGGGAATCCGGGTTGCGACGGAAGAGCCAAAGGCTACGGAACATATCGCCGAGATTGTCCAGCTTACGGAGCAATTAGTGGCCAAGGGATTGGCCTATATCGTGGGCGGAGATGTGTACTTTGAAGTGGCGAAATATCCGGAGTACGGGCGACTGTCCAAACGGCGAATTGAGGATCTACAGGCCGGGGCGCGGGTCGATGTGGATGAGCGGAAGCGTCACCCCATGGATTTTGCCTTGTGGAAAAGTAGTAAACATGGTGAGCCGGCATGGGAGAGTCCCTGGGGACTCGGTCGACCCGGGTGGCATATTGAATGTTCCGCAATGTCGATGCAGCATCTCGGTGAAACGTTCGACATCCATGGCGGTGGAATGGATCTTATTTTCCCGCACCACGAGAATGAGATCGCGCAATCGTGCGGTGCGACGGGAAAAGAGTTTGCCCGCTATTGGGTGCACAACGGGTTTGTCCAGATCAACCAAGAAAAGATGTCGAAGTCGCTGGGGAACTTCTTCACGATTCGTG
The DNA here is from genome assembly GCF_047338595.1 of Nitrospira sp. BLG_1. Lineage (NCBI taxonomy): Bacteria > Pseudomonadati > Nitrospirota > Nitrospiria > Nitrospirales > Nitrospiraceae > Nitrospira > Nitrospira sp. BLG_1. The sequence continues at coordinate 140,922 of NZ_JBLFBO010000006.1, read as the reverse complement.
AAATCTTTGAGAAGTCGGAATGGTCTGAAGAGATGACGGGAGAAATCCTCCGATACTTTCTCCTTTCGACCCATTACCGCGGGCCACTCGATTTTTCTGATCAAGCTTTAAAAGAGGCAAAGAATGCCCTGAACGGGTTCTACGACCTTTTCGGGCGTTTAAGCGAGTCTGGTGGAGAGGCGGTAAGGGGCGAGGGGCTAGACCAGGCGGTAGATCGCTGCAGGGCTGCGTTTCAGGCTGCGATGGACGACGACCTCAATACGCCAGTGGCGATTGCAACGTTACAGGGCCTGCGGAGCGATGTAAATAAAATGATCGATAAAGGCCTTTCAACTGAAGGCCGCAAGAAGGCTCGACAGGAATTTCGCTCGCTTGGCAAAGTCTTAGGGCTGTTTGATGTGGACACGTGGCAGTTCGGCAGTGCTGTATCAGAAACTCTCCCACTAAACATTGAGGAAGCTACGACCGTCAAACTTGTTCTCAATGAAAGGGACATTGAGAGAATGTTAATAGAACGTAGAGAAGCACGTAATCGAAAAGACTTTCAGCGAGCAGATGAAATCCGTAAGTCACTCGCCGCTCAGGGAGTCATCATCGAGGACAAGCCCGATGGCACCAGCCGATGGAAGCGCTGATTCTCAGGAAATTCTTTATGGTCTGCATGCCGTCCGGGAAGCGCTGAAAGCTGGAGGCAGGCCACTCCAACGGGTCCTGGTTCTTCGGACCGATAAACAATTCACGGATCTTGTCCAATTGGCCCGATCGCATCGGGTTCCCGTTCACATCCAGCCCATCAGTTCACTCGACCGCCTCGTTCCTAATGGCAAACATCAAGGTGTTGTGGCACTTGCTGCGGCCAAAGCTTATCAGACTCAGGAGGAGATTCTGGATCGTGCAGCCCAACGACAGGAACCGCCGTTACTGGTGATCCTAGATGGAGTTGAAGACCCGCACAACCTCGGTGCCGTTCTCCGAACGGCGGAGGGGGCTGGGGCACATGGTGTCTTTATCCCGGAACGAAGGGCTGCGGGGCTGACATCGGTGGTTGCCAAAGCCTCGGCCGGCGCGATCGACCACATGCCAGTATCGCGTGTGACGAACCTGAGCAGGCTCCTCGACTCGCTCAAAGCCGCCGGAGTGTGGATCTACGGTGTGACTCCGTCAGCCAAGAAAGTCTTTACAGATATCGACTACCGGGGACCAGTTGGATTTGTCTTGGGGGCCGAGGGGACTGGAATTCGATCAGGCGTGGTTCAGCACTGTGACGAGTGTGTGCGTATCCCGCTCCGTGGAAAAGTCCAATCCCTGAATGTGTCGGCTTCTGCGGCAATCGTCTTGTACGAGGTCGTTCGACAACGGGAGCAGGACAACTACGCGGCAGGTCGTTCAACGGACTCGGAGCGCACCCCCCTGGATCGCCGTCTTCAGTAGCTGAGCCGTATTCGACACGCGCAACTTCTTCATCATGTTGGCACGATGGGCTTCGACGGTCTTCACGCTGATCTTCAATCGCTGACCGATCTCCTTATTTTTAAAACCAGCCCAAATCAACTCAAGAATTTCCTGCTCTCGCGAGGTCAGAGATTCCGGTCGGCGTGGACGTGGCGGAGGTTGAAGATCAGCAAGAGATTTCCGTGGGCGAGCCTTTGCACTTGTCTTAGCCATGATGTTGAGTTCTCCTTTGATCGTACGCAGTTTCAGGTATACTCGAAGTCAATCGTCTTGAGATAGCGGCAATTATGGGGCGTTGCCTGACAAAAGTAAATAACGGCAATTCGGCCCTAGTGGGGTTGCTAGGTAGGGAAAGAACTCTGAGCAATTATGCATGACAGCCACGACCTCCTCCTGCTGGCATTCGGTGGTTTCTTCGGAGCTGTGGTTGGAAGCTTTCTCAATGTCTGCATTTATCGATTGCCGAGGCACGAATCAGTGGCCTGGCCTGGATCGCATTGTCCAACCTGTTCTCATGCGATTGCCTGGTACGACAATATCCCAATCCTGAGCTATGTGGCATTGGGCGGCCGATGCCGACAGTGCGGAGTGCGTATCCCGTTACGATACCCGGCGGTGGAAATACTGAACGCGTTCGGGTATGTGAGTCTTCTAGGGTTTTTTGGATTGACCTGGAGCACAGCGGTCTACTTGGGGCTCTATTCCGCGCTCCTCGTGGTTGCAGGAACTGATCTCTCCCATAAAATCATCCCGAATGCGATTACATTCCCAGGCATTGTGCTTGGCTTGATTAGCGCCGGTACGATCCTGCCGCTTGGACTTGTCAACGGAATCATTGGGTTGCTCGTCGGCGGAGGGATTCTCTGGCTGCTTGCTTGGGCAAGCCCATACCTCTTTGGTAAGGAGGGAATGGGTGGAGGAGACATCAAGCTGCTTGCCATGATCGGGGCATTCCTGGGATGGAAACCGGCGGTCATGACGATTATGTTAGGGTCATTTCTGGGATCGGTCGTCGGAGTGACCCTTATCGCGTCAAAGGCGATTAAGCGCGAAGACTATATCCCTTTTGGGCCGTTTCTCGTCTGCGGTGCACTGATCTCCCTCTTCTTTGGGCAGTCACTCCTTGACTGGTACGAAAGCCTATTGACGGGATAATGGCTCTGCTGGCTAACTCCAAGCGATTCAACTGTATCTTTTCTGTCGGGAACTGTATCTCTTTGGTTTGGTGGTTCGCATTCTCTGGATGATTCCCCCGCAGCTGTGGTTCTCTACGCCCTTATCCTCCTGAAGCGCAAGTTTCTCTCGTTGTTCCAGTAGCTTGCACTAGTCCAATTCATACTGCCATCGTCAAGAACACTGCCCACATCGAGCTGACTTTAAAGCGGCATGAGTCTTGAGATACCGCTCCGTCAGTTGATGGGACAGAAAACTGGAGAGAAAGACATGACGCAAGAGGGGAAGACGGTAACTGAACTCCTCATCGTTATCGGTATCGTCGCTATCGTGGCGAGTATGGCGCTGCCCAACTTTATGAGTCTCAATTCCCGCACCCAGGTTCGCTGTGCTGCTGAGGAGATCGCTTCGGAACTCCGTCTTGCCAAACAACTAGCCCTGACTCACCACGATCGCGTGCGGGTTCTCATCGACCTGGACCAGCGCGAACTTGTCACCCAGTTTGTCCAGACTGGGCTCACGCATCACGTCTATCGTTATAGCGACAAGCAAGTTGTGATCGAAGAGCCGAGTGGGGGGGCGGAGATCCTGTTTCACCCAAGCGGACGGTCTGCCACGGCGACAACGATTTACCTCCATGGCCAAGCGGGTCCGAATCAGAAACTGACCGTGAGTATCACAGGTCGGGTATCCATTTTATGAAACAGGCATTGAACAGTCAGGGCTTCAGTCTGGTCGAGGTCATGGTGGCAATGGTGATTTCTGGCATCGCCTTGATGGGGACGCTGGGTGCGGTGGAGATCTCTTCCAGGTACGCTCAGCAGACGGTGATGAATAGTCGGGCGTTAGAGCTGGCGCAGGGGAGGCTGGAAGTGAAGCGTTCTATTCGATGGCAGTTGCTCCTGGAAGACGACCTTGATCGAGATGGCATTCCCGAGACCCTTATGACTGATGACGGCACAGGCTTCGATGTTGCACCGGGCGACGGCATATATACCGCCATGTACGAGCGAGATGGAATAACCGTAGTCTGGACGATCGAGACAGATCAACCCGGCCCCCTGAGTGCAATCGGTATGGTCAGGATTCATGCGGCGGCGTCTTATCTGGGGCGGAACAAGGAGAAGCGGGAGATTCACATGGCGACGATGCGGGCGAACCCAAGTTATGTGGGGCAACGATGAATCTCAGTAAGTCCATTTCCAACTCGACTCAGCAGCCATCCATTTGCGAGTCGATAGTCTGCCAGTCTGGGTTCACATTGATCGAGTTGATGCTCAGTCTGGGCATCGGCGTAGCAGTACTGGCCGCCACCTTGGATATCTTCACTGTGGCTAAAACCCATGCGAACAAGCAGTTTGCAGCAGTCAAGCAACAGCAAGATATGAGACTTGGTCTGGAAGTCTTCGAGCAGGAAGTTCGACTCGCCACTGCTGACTCGATCCAAACTGCGGATCCGGATCAGCTTCTCTTCCATGCGAATCTCGGGGCACTTCGGACCAATACGACCGGTGCGCTTCTCCCAGGGCAGTTCGTTATTGCCGTGCAGGATGGTAGCGGATGGGGAACGGGGAAGACCATTATGATCTGCAGTTCTACGAACTGTGAGTCACATCGGCTTGCACGGGCAGGGCAACGAAGTCAGCTGACATTGCTCGAGCCGATCGAGGCCACCTTTCCTGCGGGAACGGCGGTGGAAGTTCGCAATCGGGTTGTGTACTACGCAAAGCGGGACGAGAACGGAACCACGCAACTCATGCGCATGGTCGATGGAGGAGCGAGCGTGATGATCGGGCGTCTTCTAGATTTTCGGCTGTCATATTGGGACGACAGGGGAACAAGAACAAGCGCAATCCCCCACGTGAAACGGGTCGTCATAGAAATCCATTCCGAACAACCCCGGGGCGTGATGCTGCGGGATGTCACTATTCAATCATAAGCGAGGAAGAGGACCATGTCTCATCGAATTCTCACAGGAAACCAACAAGGGATTGCGCTCCTCGGAGCGATGGTCATCGTTCTACTGGTATCACTCTTAGCGTCAGCCCTGTTCAGTCTATCCGGGCAGGAGGTCGTCAGTGCTCGCGCGGGAAATCAGGGGGCCGTCACTCAACAGCTTGCCGATGCGGCAGCCGAACTGACAGTGGCGTGGTTTCATGATCCACAGTCGACCGGCAGTCATCCGCGGCTCAGGCTTTTCCGAGAGAAGCGACAGCGTGATGGAGAAGGAGGGCCGTCTTTTTTTGGCCCCGATGGCCGTTCACAGTTTACAGGGACCAGAGAACAGCCAGATATCGCGTTCCTTGCGGTGAATCCTACAGACGAACGGGTCTTGAACGATCCGGAAGTGGGCGTCTTTCGCGCGATGCGCCATTTAGGGCATGTCGAAGAGGTCAAGGTCTATGCACCATCAAATCCTGGCCTGTTGTGCACGGTAGATGCCACGATTGCTACAGAGACAACTCCCTCGGTCAGGCACTCCGTCTTGCTCCAGCTAGGCGCCTTGAATCTTCGCCCGTTGAAGGCTGCGGTGCAAGTGGCACGACATCTAGGGGAATTTCGACAGGGCAATGAATCACCGGTCAGAGTTCATTGGGGTGATTTGCGAGTGGGGGAAACTTTCGTGGTCAGTCATGAGAGCGATATTCCAACCAAAAGCGGGATGGCACCGGTAACAGGACAGAGCTATGACGAGACGGCGCAACGGGAGGATCGCTGGATGGAAGCGTGGGTTGGGGGACAGGTGTTGGTTACTCAACCGGCTCCAGACCAGGCGCCGGGCCTGCCATCGAATATTCACGACGGACAATCGCCGATTCCGGGCCTGCGGCTGGATCAATGGACCTACGAAGAACTGAAGCAGATGGCTAAGCGTATCGGGCGCTACTTCGCGATTGACCGCGAAGGGCTGCTCTATCCTCAAGGTCTGGTAGAGCCGGGTCGAGGACTTTCGCCTGATGAGGTGTTGAAGTCTCAGATGCCGGGTGACCAACAAGGGTTGGTCTTCATCGATACGCTGGACCAGCTGCCACCACGTCTGGATAACCTTGGCGTACTCCGTTTGCAGGCCTCCTATCTCGAAGCCACGATTGTGATGCAGGGCCATATCCATCTCAATCCCCATGGACCTGGAGCTCTGATCAAGGCTCTCAGCCCGCCATGGACCAATTTCGATGGGGCCGTGACTCGGACGCCGGTTCAGCTCCCAGGGATTCAGTTCAACGGTGTGCTGTATGCGGCTGGCAATATCACGGTGACAGGAAAAGCAAAGGTGTATGGTGCAGTGGTCAGTAGCGGGACGATTACGGGAACAGATTCACGAGGTAGCCTCGAAGTCTGGTATGACCATGATATCGGAGAGGGGTGGTTTCGGGGCCTGCCGGTTGTCTATCGCGCTCCAGGGACGTGGCTCGCCAAATATTGATTGGCGAAGGGGTCCTCACTTTATAGACGAATCAAAAACGTATTCTAGTTGTCGGGACACAAGGAAGAGCTACAATGATTGCACAAGCCGCTGGAACACAGAATAAACGAGAAGTCCTTTCCGTCGCAACGCTGAAGAGACCCCCGATGAACAAGGTGCCCCGAAAAAAGACTATGGAACGGAGTCTCCTGGATTGTATCGCGTACAGGGGCCTTATAAGTCCGACTGAATTGGACGCGGCAGTGGAGGAATCCCTCTCACGAGAGGTTGATCTAGAGACTGTCCTCATCGACAAATATCGTGTCCCTAAACCAGCCCTCGGGTCAGCATTAAGTGAGTTCTATCAATGTCCCTATATTCCGTACGACGAACGAACAATTATTGATCCGGAACTCTTAAAAAACCTCAGCTTCGATTACCTCAGAAGGAGTTCTTGGATTCCCATGAAGCGTCAGGGCACAGTGCTCGACGTCGTCACCAATGATCCTCATGATCTCGAAAAGGGCTTGGATATTCGCCGTGCGTTTCCAGGGACAACCATTCGATTTGCAGTCGGGCTTCGGCGGGACATCGAACAATATCTGCTTGTTGCAACAGGCCAAGCAACTGGTGGCTCAATCACGGATATTCTTGGGGAGCTGGTGGATGAGGCCGGCAGCGAACGGAACGCTGAAGCAGAGCGAAGAGAGATCGATGAAAACGACTCGGCCATCGTACGGCTGGCAAACCAGGTTATTGCTGAGGCATATCGGCTGGCGGCCTCGGACGTCCACATCGAGCCCTATTCCGACCGTAAGGAAACCGCGGTTCGATTCCGAGTCGATGGGACCTGCTTTACCTATATGAGGATTCCGGCTGCCTATCGTCGAGCCATCGTCTCACGGTTGAAGATTATGGCCAATTTGGACATTTCCGAGCGGCGGAAACCTCAAGATGGAAAGATCCGATACAAGTTAGCGAAGGACCGTGAAATTGAGTTGCGGGTGGCAACGCTGCCGACGGCAGGAAACAATGAAGATGTCGTGCTCCGTCTCTTGACCGCCAAGGAAACCATGCCGTTAGAAGCGATGGATTTTCCTGCTGATGTGTTACAGACCGTGAAGGAGCTGGCTGAACATCCACATGGCATTTTTCTGTGCGTGGGGCCGACTGGATCAGGAAAGACGACGACGCTTCACGCGGTATTGAAACACATCAATACCGATGAACGGAAAATTTGGACGGCTGAAGATCCCATTGAAGTGACACAAGAAGGGTTGCGGCAAGTACAAGTGCACCCAAAGATCGGATTTACCTTTGCCTCGGCGATGCGTGCATTCCTTCGGGCTGATCCAGATGTCATCATGATCGGAGAGATGCGCGACAAGGAAACCGCGGACATTGCGATCGAAGCGTCACTCACAGGTCATCTCGTGATGAGTACATTGCATACCAATAGTGCCGTAGAAACTGTGACACGATTGCTTGATATGGGGTGTGACTCGTTTAACTTTGCTGATGCGATGTTGGGCATTCTCGCCATGCGGCTCTGTAAACGGATCTGTTCCTACTGCAAAGAAGAGTACCATCCGACACAACAGGAATTTGACGAGCTTGTGCAGGGATACGGGGTGAGAAATTGGGAAAAGCTCGGGGCTACCTACACTGAGGATCTCAGGCTTTGTCGAGGGACGGGGTGCGAAGTCTGTAATCAGACTGGATTTAAGGGCCGAGTGGCCTTGCACGAACTCCTGGTCGGCTCAGAAGAGATCAAGAATCTCATTCAAAGCCGGGCGCGCACAGCAGAAATTCTCAGTGTCGCCATACGGGATGGAATGGTCACCCTCTTGCAAGATGGGATTCAGAAAGTACTCAAGGGACTGACGACGTACCGGCAAGTCCGGGCCGTGGCTGTGAAGTAGCTGAATGCATTGAGGCCAGGTCAGGCAGTGTGTTCGAGTACGGCGACAAACGAACCTAACCGGTTCGCCATTTCTGGTGAAATCCGAATAAACTCCAATCCGCATCGGTGCTCCGAAACCCACCGCACGCCAGCGAGTTCAATTTCGATAGGCGTGGTGTTGTCTGGTAAATCAATCTGCAGTGCAAGATAAGACAAGGCCGATGGTGGCTGTACCGTCATAACAGCACAGCCCTGCGCCGAGAGATTCAAAATCGTTCCTTCCGCTTTGTAGGTGTGATTGCCAAATGTACATGGAACTTGGATGGCAAACCGTCGAAGCTTGCGATTGTTTTTAGACATCTAGAGATCTTCCATTGTGGCTGATGATGGACGATCTGCTGTTGCAAAGGTGTTAACCATTCCCTCACGAGCATAGCAGGTCCGATCAGCATCATCCGGCCGCCACTCCCCCAACAGCGTCTGACTAGGAGGTACCAAACTGTACAGCCGCTCAGCCGAAAATTGTTGCTCCAAAGCACGAAAAATGACCAAACCCAGGCAGTCTCAATGGAAAGAGAACGCCATTAATTCCAGAGGTTAAGTACGTGGATAAGGCCATTTGGACCGGCATGTCCCTTGCTTTGTCCTCCAGCCTAAGAGGGTGTCTCTTAAGAGGAATCCCATGATGACCGGTGGTCTGTTGCGCGATGCCAAGGGGTTTACGCTGATAGAGATGGCACTTGTTGGTGCCATCGTGGGCATCACCACCATGATCGCGGTTCCGTCATTTACGCAGTGGAAGGCAAAGTATCAGATGAAACAAGCTGCAACGGAGCTGGCGGGCAATCTGAATCTGGCCCGTGCGGCAGCAATGAGCCGAGGAACCAGCATCACCGTAACGACCGCTGTGACGGGAGGGAGAGCCACAGTGACGTTTGGTGGGGTATTTCCTCCGGTCACCCTCAACGAGGGAGTCGCGAGTATTTCAGCGGCAAACTTTGGATTCAATATGTTCGGGTTGCGGGCCGGTGGTGGTTCAACCGCCACACTGATTACCTTAACTCCCACACAAGGGACGGTCTATTCGGTCGCAGTGACTCCTTCAGGAAAAGTCGACTGGTGTGCGAAGGATACCTGCCCGTAACGTGACAATTTGGGAAACTGATTGTATGAACCATCCGCACACGATCGGAAATGAGGGCGGATTTACCCTGATCGAAGCGGTGATGGCTGGAGCCATTCTAGCCATCACTATGTTGGGGGTTGCCGGTTTTCAGGGATCATCGATGGCGAAGAACGCTCAGTCAAAAGACACAACGGTGGTCACGAATTTTGGGGTGGAAATGTTGGAGCGTATACAGAGCAATCGTCAACGGGTATTGGACTACCATAACATTGATACAACGGCATCAACCCCCTGTCCACAAACCACGGCTGCTCAGCGACAGGCGCTTGCGGATTGTCAGCAGTGGCGCGCTGCTCTGACAGCGTCAAACATAAGCGGTGTGCAAGGGACTGTGACGGCCAACCGAACCGACCCTGACCCGAAATTAGGTCAACCCACCCTGAATCGTAGCAATGTGGTCGTCACCATCACGTGGAACACCTCAGCCGGGGGTGGTACGTCCATGCAGTCCAAGACCATGACATTTCGAGCCGTGGTCGCTCCAGAATGACGGTGCGGGAGATTGGAATCGATGAAAACTGATCAGTCCACCAGATACCATCGATGCCGTGAAGCCGGCATGACGCTGATCGAGTTGATGATCGCCACCGCCGTGGGACTTGGCGTCATTGGTGCAGCCTTGTCCATGCTGGTTATGAGCCAAAAAGCTACGACGGTCAACGAGCAGGTAGTCGAGACACAACAGAATGTCAGAATGGCGATGGAAATGCTGGCTCGTGATATGCGATTGGCGAGCTATAACTATGTGGGGAATGTGCCAGGCGCACCGACTGTCGGGACATGCAGCGTGACCAATGGGACCATTTCCCGTCCGGTTGGTTTTCGTCCCATAGATCAGAATCCTGCTGGCGCTGATACTGGTCCAGATAGTATTTCGATGGTCGTGCCGCTTCTCACCGATGTTGTCACACCCTGGGTCCTCTCAGCCAACGTCGGAGGAACAGGAATTGATCCGGTCCCGTTCAATGCGCTTCCGATTGCCGCGGCGGCTATTACCGACATGGTCAGTCAAGGGTTGGCCGTTGGGTCTGTCGTCTCCATCGGTGGAGGCGTGGCGAAGGCGGTTGGCACAGTCGGCGCAACTTCCCTCACACTCTCCAGTAGTATCGACGGGAAATTTCCAGCCGGGACACCCGTCTATTTACTTCAATGCGTGACCTATGCAGTCGGAACCACGACGGCTGCATGCGGGACCGGGAGCACCGCATGCCTGACCAGAAATAATGTGCCCTTGGTCGATGGAATCGAGGACATGCAATTCTCCTACGGCTGCGATGGCTGCAGTACTGCGGCCCCAAACCCCGCGTCGCCGGATGGGGTAGTCGACGAAATTGATGGGGTCAATACGACGAGCCCACCGTCGATCAGCGATTTTGTGACCAATAGTGCCTGGAATCTACCGCCGATGTCGCCTGAGGCGATCAAACAGGTCCAGATTAGTGTGGTCGGCAGGCAAATGACGCCGGACCAAGGATTTGGAGAACGCTATACGGCGGGACTCAATACGAGCGGACCGGTCATCATCAGTGATCACAACCCGTCAGCCGATGCTGGGTATGATGCGCCGACCTATTCGAAGCTGAGGCGTCGGGTCGTGACCCGAGTGATCCAGCCAAGAAATATGTGAGGGCCTGCACGATGGAGTGGAGAGAGGAAAGAGGAGTGCAACGAGTCAGTCAAGACAAGGAGGATGAGCGAGGGGTCGCGCTACTCACCGTCATGATCATTATGCTCCTGATGGTGGTGTTGGCGATCTCCGCGATTACCGTCACTGGGTTGGAGACGAGGATGTCCGGATTCGTCAGCACCAAGGAAGCGATGGCTGCAGCCGCGGAGGCTTGCGAAGGGACGGCGGTGAACATTATTCAACAAACATTGTATTACTCAGAAATAAAAACCGAGTTTCTCAGCACCGCGACTCCCGCGGGACCCATCCCGGCTGCCAACAGCGCTACCCTCTACAGTGAAATTTCTGGTCAACCACTCCCTCCTCCCGCAGCTGCAAACACGATTGGAGAGAACTTCAATGACAGCGCCGCAACTACGCCGAACTTGATCATTACGAGTATTCCTGGGCTGACAGTGAATGGAGATATTGATCGATTATTCAAGCGCCGGAAAGAAGGTGCCGGGGAACTTAAAGAAATTCTTTATCGCATTACCTGTATTGCTGCTCCCAGCGCAGCCGGGGCGACGACGAGCACGGTCACGTCCGTGTACAGCTGCACCGTCGGCGAAACCTGTATGAAACAAATCGGAGCGTCCTAGGAGGTGGGCTGATGAACAAGGCAAAACTGCTCAGAGGCTACGCGATCGCAGCGTTCGTCTTGGGGATTGCTTCACCCCTCGTCACGCCGTCCGTGATGGGCGAGATGTTACCCGCGATGAAGCTGGCAACCTACAAGATGGGAACGGTCGACGCCGTGTATGCGTCATCGATCAGGATTAGCGGGACGGATTACCGAGTCCAGTCTGACGCGAAGATTATGGATCACAAGGAGAATGAGATCCCTTTGGAGGAAGTATTCTTGCGGTCCGAGGCAAAGTTTCACCTTAATAAAATAGGCGAGATCGATATGATGGTGGTGATGAGACCTCAGTAGAGGGAAGAAGCTTGATCTGAGTCGTGGAGAAGGTTCTCATCAACCTTGCGCCTGCAGAATGACGCAAGGTGAGTGGCCGAGCAGCAGGAGGACGACATGACGAAACAATGGACCGTGAAGACGTTTGCGACCATGACCTTCGTCGTAATCGGAGCCTGGTTCGCACCGAACGTTGTCCACGCGGTCGTGCCAGTACGCGTCAACGCTGACTATACGGCTTCGCCGCCGTTCGTCTCGAATATTGCCACACCAAACATCCTGATCGTAATGGACAATTCGGGAAGTATGGCGAACCGAGCCTGCGAATCGGCAAGCTGCGGAACATTGTCGGACGGGACGACGTCGACCGTCACGACTTTCGTGGCCACCACTCGGTACAACGGCTACGCCGATCCCCTGCGCTGCTATGTCTGGGATGCTACCGACAATCGATTTGAGATCGGCGGTGGGAAAGCGGCCCTCAATACTGCCTGCGCCGGCACGGAATGGGACGGCAACTTCATCAATTGGGCCAGCTTTCGTCGGTTCGATGCCGTCAAGAAGGCTATGACGGGGGGCAATTGCTGGCACCCGAGCGCATCGCCGGTGCGCAATGCGGATGGGACCTGTAAACCGTCCGGCACCCCCTCAATGCCGACTGTCAAGGCGCAGAACCTTGGTACGGGTGACGAGACGACGCCAGCCATTCCCTATGCCAGTGGCACCGGCAATACGACCTATGTCGGCCGGATCCCAACTGCCGCGCATCCGGGGAATCCAGCGAATCTCTACGTGAAATTCGAGGCCGATGGCGACCTGTGTATCAATGACGATAGTAGCGGGAGCTGTCCGGATAGCGACGGTTTTGCTGAAATTGAGCTGAACGAAATTGCTTTCGCGATGTATAGCGAACCCACCGGGGTGATTCAGCAGATTGGAGACAAGGCTCGCTTCGGCCTCGCTGTCTTTAATGGTTCGAGCTCAGACAATGGGATCAAAGTCTTGACAGGTATCGGCTCACGGCAATCCATCGATTTCAGCGGGTCCACGGTCGAAACGTTCAACACGAACACGGCGGCTATGGTCGACGCGGTCGATGAGGCATACCCGACGACCTGGACGCCCCTTGCGGAAAGTCTGTACGATGCGGTTCGATACGTGGCCCAGATCAACTCCGCTTATTATCCCACAGCGTATACATTTCCCATCGCGTTTTCCGGAGGGAGTTCGAATGGCGTCGCATTTCAAGGGACTGGTGCCGGCTCGGTCGGCAGCAGTGAAGTTTCCGCATTGATTCCCGGCGAGACCTGTCCCTCGGGCTACATTACCAGCGCCTGCGGTCGTGATCCCTACTTCTTCGGGGCCAATCACACACCGGCCTGGGCGAGCACCTCCCAGGTCGTCAATTGCTGTAAGACCTTCATTCTCATCTTCACGGATGGGGAGCCGACGCAGGACCAGACCATTCCAACTGGTTTGCGGGACAATGCCTACAACGGTGTCGACTGCACCAGCAGTGATGGTGCTGCACCGCCCCGTCCGCTGGATGGGACGTGCAATACTCATCCATTGACGCCCTTCACTGACTTGTTAGGAGAACATAAGACCGATTACGCCAGCAGCGGCAGTGGATATCTGGATTCGGTCGCCTTGTGGGCACACACCAACGACATGCGTCCCTGCAGCGGAACCGGTGATGGAACGATCGCGATAATTGGGGTAACTGGCCATTGCTTGCCTGGTACGCAGAATGTCACGGTCTATACCTTCTTTGCATTCGGCAACATTAACGGGCGCGGTATTTTGGCACAAACGGCTCGATTGGGTGCATTTGATGATGCGAACGCAAACGGTATTCCGGATGCTGGAGAATGGGATAAGGAAAACAACTATACTGGTGCGACTGGGGCAGATGGTATTCCCGATGCCTATTTTGAATCGTCCGACGTCGATGATATTCAGGATAAAATGCTGGCTACCCTTTCCAGTATTATTAGGAAGAGTTCGTCCGGCGCTGCAGTCTCCGTGTTGGCTACCTCCAGTACCGGAGAGGGGGCGCTCTACCAAGCCTATTTTTATCCAAGCACGCTTGAGGTGGCGACGAACAAAGATGTGACATGGACAGGGTACACCCAGAGTCTCTGGGTCGATACGTTCGGAAACATGCGTGAGGATACGAATGGTGACGGGAAACAGGATTACAAGGTTGATCTCATTATAAAGACACGCCTCGATCCCGCAACCAACATTGTGTATGTCGACAAATATAGAGACACGGATGGGAATGGGATCGCGGACGATGCGAACTCGGATGGCGCCATCACCCAGACAGACTGTTACGAGTGCGGTAAGTTGCTCAGCGACATGAAGCCGATTTGGGAGGCAGGGAAAGAGCTGGCTTTAAAGGATGCGGGTACGAGAACGATTCTGACGTGGGTCGATTTAGACAATGATAAGGTCGTCGATGCTGCGGAGCAGGTCGATTTCACTACGGCCAACTCTGCGACCCTGAGTCCCTATCTTCGGGCCGGAGCCGCTCCGTATACGGCCGATGCCATCATCAATTTTATCCGAGGCTGCGAGCCGTCGACTTGCACTGATCAGGCAAGCTTGCGAGATCGGCGCCTCACGGTCGGCACCAGCACGCTCAAGACATGGAAGCTCGGGGATGTCATTAATGCTCCTCCCACGATCGTAGCCGCCCCAAGGGATCGTTACGACATCATCGAGGGAGATCCGAGCTACACGGACTTCTTTAAAAAATATCGAACGCGCCGGCAAGTGGTCTATGTAGGCGCCAATGACGGGATGCTCCACGCCTTTAACGCAGGATATTACCATCCTGGAGACGATCCAAGCACAACGACAGTAGAAGAACATGGATGGTTCACCAGGACGCCGACCAACAACAGTAGTGGTCCATTACTGGGCGAAGAGCTCTGGGGGTTCATCCCCTACGAGCTATTGCCCCATTTGCAGTGGTTGACGCGGTCGGACTACCAGCATGTGTATTACGTCGATATGCCACCCGTGGTCAAGGATGTCAGGATCTTCGCTAATGATACGGACCATCCAAACGGGTGGGGCACTGTGTTGATCGGTGGGTTCCGGTTAGGTGGGAGCTGCGGTGCCTGTACGCCAGGAGGCGGCGGACCACCCATGGGTGTGACGATCAGTGGAACAGACCGGTATTTCTATAGTGCCTATTTCGTCTTGGACATTACCAATCCGGAAGTCCAACCTAAGCTTCTGTGGTCGTTCTCCGATAGCAGCCTTGGACTTGCGATCAGTGTGCCGACGGTTGTACGAGTCAATCCATTGACCGACTTTCACGCCGACAATACTAATGCCAAGTGGTATCTGCTCGCCGGGTCCGGGCCCACCGGATACGATGGCCGTGCCACGCAAAGCGCCAAAGCGTTTGCGATCGACATGAAGACAGGGCCAGGGAGTGCCAACAGCCTGGTCAGCAGTTTTCCGGTCGGGACATGGAGTTCATTTCTCGGCGATATGACCGCGTTCGATCGAAATTTGGATTACCGGACTGATGTCGTGTATTTCGGGCGTACCATCAACGATGGGAGCCCCCCGTGGAGAGGCAAGGTCTATCGATTGACGATGGGGGCGACGCTTCCCTTCGGTGGAGCGACAGCAGCGGCATCCTGGGGAATCTCACAGGGAGGTAACCAAGTGCCGACCGAGATGCTCGACACAATCGGGGTCTCATCACCGGTTGAGATGGGCCCTGTCATGGCTGCACCGAGTATTACGGTCGACGATGCCGCGCGGGCCTGGGTCTTTGTCGGCAGTGGACGGTACTTCGGGGCTGCAGACAAAACCGATAAGTCGACACAGTATTTTGTCGGGATGAAAGATTCTGTCATCAATGGGAGTTGTGCGCAGACGAGTGACACCGCATGTCAAGTAGACGATCTGGTCGATGTGACGACCGCGACGATCTGTGTCGTGGGATTTGGAAACTGCGGACAAACGGCCGGAACCAACCAGGTGACCGGGGTGACTGGTGCGACCACAATGGAACAACTCATTACCCTGGTTGGGACGAAAGAAGGATGGGTTACCAAACTTCTGCCGGCGACGGGGCCTGGGGTAGGTGAACGGGTATTGAGCGCTGCCACGGTCTTCGGAGGCATCGTGTTTTTCCCCACTTTCACACCGACGGACGATATCTGTGCTTCAACAGGAAGCAGTAGTTTATATGCGCTCTTCTATAAGACGGGTGGCCCCCATACGTCCCCGATCGTTGGTTCTACGAACGGAACAGGGGGGATCGTCAATGTGAATAAGTCTACATCTTTAGGAAATGGACTCGCGTTTGGAGCGGTTCCCCACGTCGGTTCAGGTGCCGATGGAACCAGTCCATACAAATTATTCATCAATACCAGCACCGGTGCGTTGGATGGAAGGGATGTGAACTTGGCGATTGACCCAAGAGCGCATTTCGCCTCATGGATCAATATGTAACCGAGCAGAGTGGAATGTGTGAAGCAGGGAGGGATTTCCCCCTCCCTGCCTTGTTGGATACCTCTCCCATGGTGCTTGTTCTCCTGGTCGCGTTGACCGTCTTCGCCGGTTGTTCACGGCCTGACGATAGGAACTCTACTCCAGTCAGTCAGCGAACTCCTGACCAGGCCTCTTTCTCCGGAATCAGAAACGTCGCGATCGTTCCAAACCCAATGGTTCGAGCCACACCGCTGACTGTTGTGATCGAGAAGGATGGGGCCCAAGAAGAGGCGTCCTCCTACCGATATCAATGGTTCGTCAACAAGATCGCTGTGCAAGGCGCGACCGTGTCCTCACTCGATACCTCCACCCTTCATCGAGGTGATCGTGTTCATGTAGTCGTGACGCGTTCCGATGTGAAGAGAGAGGGTGTGTCATTCGAATCTTCATCGGTGACCGTCCCAAATGCTCCACCCGTCATTCGGAGTGTCGCTCTCGAACAGGAGGTCACGTCGGCAGGCAGCCGACTTCTGGCGAAGGTAGAGGCATTTGATGCCGATCAGGATGACATCCAATTTCAGTTCCGCTGGTTGCGTAACGACAAGGTCGTCTTGGAGGGAGCGGAATCTACAGTCGTCCTATCGGAGCTTGCCCAGAGCGATATCGTGGCAGTGGAAGCGACACCCTATGACCATGACGGCGCCGGGAAATCGCTCCGTGCAGCGCCGCTGGTTGTTGGCAATAATCCTCCGAAAATTCTTTCTGCCCCGATGATGATGTCTAGCGGGGAATTATATGAATATGCCGTTCGCGCAGAAGATCCCGATGGAGATCCGGTGTCGTTTGAATTGGAGGGTGGACCGAGTGGGATGACGATTGATCGTGCTGTTGGACACCTGGTCTGGCGGCCGGGTGCCGGCATCAGCGGCACACATCATGTCAAAATCATCGCAGCGGATGGGAAGGGAGCAAGGGCATGGCAAGAGTTTGATGTATCCGTGCCGACGACGCCACAATCTCGCTAAACGCCACCAGTTAATTCCAGAGCACGCAACATCACTCCATGGGCGCATGATTCATTCTCTTGTTCGTGTGAGGCGTATTTTGATAGAGTGAGCAAAAGAGAGGATACAAAGACTGGGTGTGCGTAAGCTCAAACTACGAGAAGGTACCAACACTGCCGTCCTATTCGGTTATCATGACCGTCATCTCAAGCTGATCGAAGATGAATTGGGCGTGCGGCTCTCCGCACGGGGTGAAGAACTGACACTCGATGGCCTACCTGAGGCTGTCCGCCAAGCAGAGCGCATTCTTCTTGAACTTGCTTCCCTGACACACGAAGGCATCGCCCTCCAAGCGGAAGATGTCACCCACGCCCTCACCGCGTTGCGTCGGACACCTGAGGCATCCGTCCGGGACCTTCTTGATAAGTCGGCGATGATCGTCACCAGAAAACGGTTCGTCGGCCCAAAATCTCCGACTCAAAAAGCCTATATTGAAGCGATCGAGCAGCATGACATCGTCATTGCGATCGGACCGGCCGGAACGGGGAAGACGTATCTCGCTATGGCTATGGCTGTGAGCGCGCTCCTGAATAAGGAAGTCAGCCGGATCATCCTCGCCAGGCCCGCGGTCGAGGCGGGAGAAAAGCTTGGCTTTCTGCCTGGTGATATTTATGAAAAGGTGAACCCCTATCTGCGGCCGCTGTACGACGCTCTCTTCGATATGATGGAAATGGAGCGGGCGAATCGATTGATTGAACGGGGTGATATCGAAATTGCGCCGCTGGCCTTCATGCGCGGGCGAACACTCAACGATTCATTTGTTATCTTGGATGAGGCACAGAACGCAACGGCAGAACAAATGAAGATGTTTCTGACGCGGCTCGGCTTTCATTCGAAAGTGGTTGTTACCGGAGATATCACGCAGGTGGATCTGCCGAATGACCGCGTGTCCGGACTTATCCAGGTGAAGGACATCCTTCATAACATTGAAGGGATTGCTTTTGTCTACTTTGATGAGAAGGATGTCGTACGGCACCGGCTGGTCCAGGAGATTATCAAGGCATACGATCGTCACCTGGCCGTGCACAACGCTGATCCGCGAGAACCGAGCCCATCGTCCCAGCGCCACCATCCTCGCCCACGTACCGCTTCCACGACGGGGTCGTCACCTTCGGCTGACACAGAAAGTTCTAGGTGATGGCCGTCTATTTTCGTGTGAGCCTCACCCGGCATCACGTACGGCAGGTACAGTTGGTCGAATTGGCTCAACGGGTGCTGTCGGCCGTCGGAGAGGCGAAGTCAGATCTCAGTCTCGAACTTATCGGTGATTGGCGCATGCAACGACTCAATCGAGACTATCGAAAACGGGATCGTACGACGGATGTGTTGGCATTCCCCATACGCGAAGCCAATATGCCCAAGAAGTTATCCTGTCGCACAAGCTTGCTCGGTGATGTTGTCATCTCGTTGCCGACAGCCATTCGTCAAGCTAGAGCGGTGGGCCGATCGATCGATGAGGAGTTGGCGATACTCTTGGTGCATGGGGTGCTTCATCTGTGCGGCTACGATCATGAACGAAGCGGGCGTGAAGCGGCACGGATGTCACGTCGGGAGCAGGTCGTTCTGCGTCGCATCGCTCCGATCCCTCACGTTGTGACCTTCCGCACGCGACAACGGATAAAGGGCGGCTGACCATGGGTTGGTTCCAGCGACTAAGCGACGGTCTTGGCAAGACGCGGGATGTGGTCCAGCAATCACTGGACCGTTTCCTTGGGCGCACTCCCGACCAAGAATTATTGGAGGATCTGGAGTCGTCACTCCTGGCGGCCGATCTCGGAGCTCGAGTCGTTGACCGCCTCATGCGAAAGATCAACGAGGAGACGCGTGGAGCTGAGGCGAAAACGACGGAGGGGCTCCAGGGGGTCTTGAGTCGAACGCTCTATGGGATCTTGAAACCCGTTGCGGAGGTCACACTCGATCGTCTCATCACCGAGGGCTCCGTGCCATTCGTTTTCCTGGTCGTCGGTGTGAATGGGGTCGGCAAGACCACCACGATCGCCAAAATGGCACAACGGATGGTGCAGTCAGGTCGGAGGCCGTTGTTGGTCGCGGGAGACACCTTTCGTGCGGCCGCGATCGAACAGCTGCAGGTGTGGGGGAATCGGATCGGCGTGGAGGTTGTGCGTCAGCGACATGGTGCTGATCCTGCCGCCGTGGCGTTTGATGGCATTGTCGCAGCAAAGGCGCGTAAGGTCGATGTGGTACTGATCGACACCGCTGGACGACTGCACACAAAGTCGAACTTGATGGATGAATTGCGGAAGGTGAAACGAGTGATTGGTCAGGAATTGGCCGGTGCACCCCATGAAGTGCTGCTGGTGCTGGATGCGACACTCGGACAAAACGCGCTGGCGCAGGCACGTCAGTTTCACGAGGCGGTGGGAGTCAGTGGACTTGTCCTGACGAAGCTGGATGGAACGGCTCGAGGTGGGATCGTTGTGGCGATCGCCGAAGAGCTGAAGATTCCCATCCGCTTGATCGGTGTCGGAGAGGGGGTCGAGGACCTACAAGATTTCAATGCCGAGGCTTTTGTCGCGGCATTGTTCGGGCAGACGGAGAACCGCTCGTAAGCACGCATTATCTTCTCTCATTTGCACTTCTCGTGCTACGCTGGTCCATGGCAAGTAGCCTTTCCTAAGGACGAGGGCAAACAATGACCAAGCTCCTAATCGTCGATGACGATCGAATGAATTGCGATCTCCTGCAGGATTTGTTTAGCCGGCAGGGATATGACGTCATTCTTGCGACGAGTGGGGAAGAGGGGCTCGATCTGTTCCGAACGTCCAACCCAAAAGTGACGCTACTGGATCTTCGTATGCCGGGGATGGATGGGTTGACCCTGTTGAAGGAGATCCGCGCTATCGACCCTCACGCGGCGGTGATCATTTTAGGCGGGGGCGCAACTGACGTGCATGAAAATCAAGCGCGCGCTCTGCGGGCCACCGACTTTATACGAAAAGGCTTGTCGCTGGACATTCTTGTTGAAGCAGTCAATCGGAACTCCAAGCTTCCGAGTCCCTCGATAGCCACACAATCTCCGTGTCTAGACGGAGAGATGGGGCAGCAGAGCAGGGAAACGGTCCTGGTGGTCGATGATGAACCCCTCGTCTGTGATCTGCTCGTCAAGTTTTTGAATCTTCGTGGATATTATGCGCTCGGTGTGAGAAACGGACAGGACGCTCTTCGGCTGGTCGATGAGATACGCCCGGATGCAATTTTGGTTGATATGATCATGCCGGGGATGGCGGGGATCGATGTGCTCCGAACCCTACGGGAAAAAGAATATCCTGGTGGCATCATCATCATGACCGGAAGTCACAACGAGGAGCTGTTGGGAGAAGCTTGGGGGCTGGGTCCCCATGAATTGCTGGTCAAACCGGTTGACCTCGATCGTCTTTTGATGGTGATCCAGCTTGTACTCGTCTGCCGCGAGTGTTAAAACGCTTCCTGATGTACATCAGGACACAGGCGTTGCTCCTCTATCTCATCACACTGCTCTTGGTCGGTGCCGTTGAAGCCCGGGCTGCGGTCTCCCCGGCTGATCACGAGAGTCCGCTCCTTCATCATCACCTCTCCGTTGAGTTGATACCACACACACATGAAATCACGGTCACCGACCGGATCGAATTGGAAATTGAGCCAAACCGTCCCTCCCTTACCTTCACTCTTGCCCCGACATTGCAAATCGAATCAATTAGGATGGGAACACCATCGGCCTTGGATACCGAAGGAATGGCCGTATCATTCGCCAGGATGCGCTCCGGCGAAGCCTCACGTGAGCAAGTGACCGTGACTCTCCCACGAGACTATAGTCGGAAGATGACCCTGACCTGGACGTATCGTGGGCCTCTCAATGATCCACCGAGGGAACCTCGTCACTTGCGATTCGTCACGCCGAGTGAAACGGCAGGTCACATCGGAGAGGAAGGGGTGTATTTGAGCGGAGAAACGCAATGGTACCCGGATCTTCCCGGGTCATTCGGAACCTATCGCATGACGGCTCAGGTACCGCAAGGGTGGACGGTCGTTGCATCTGGGCGGAAGGAAAGCCAGGTGGCGAATGGAGGGAAGGTTTCCTCGACCTGGTTTGCCTTGGACCGATCGGAAGCCTTCACGCTGGTGGCGAACCACTTTGTGACCAAGTCACGAGTGTGGCACAGTGGAACCGGGCAACGGATCGACCTTCAAACGTACTTCCTCGCCGACAATGCTGCGTTGGCCGATGAGTATCTCGACGCCACCGCACGGTACCTTGAGGCTTACGTCAGGATCTTGGGAGACTATCCGTTTGAGGCATTTGCCGTGGTTGAAAACTTTTTCGCCAGTGGGCTTGGGATGCCCTCCTTCACCCTTCTTGGCAGCGGCAGCATCAAGCGGCACTATGTGCAACCCTATGCTTTAGGCCACGAAATCGTCCACTCTTGGATCGGCAATTCCGTATTTAATCGCGATGACGCGGGGAATTGGGTCGAGGGGTTGACCACCTATCTGGCGAATTATTATTGGCATGAAGTAGTTCACGATGATCGCCAAGCCTTGGAGCAGCGTCGCATGATGCTGCAGAGCTACAATCTCTATGTCCAGCCGGAGGAGGACTACGCAGTCTCGCAGTTTCTCAGAAAACACGACGAGAAGGATAATGCCATCGGGTACCAAAAATCGGCGTTTGTCTTTCATCTGCTGCGGCAAGAAATCGGAGAGGAGCCGTTTTGGCGTGGACTTAAGACGTTCGTCAGGGAATATCGTAATCATCCGGCGGATTGGGTGGCGATCGAAAAGGTGTTTTCTCGAGAAAGTGATCGGAACCTGCGATGGTTCTTTGAGCAATGGGTCCATCAATCCGGCGCTCCGGTCATATCCTTGGGAGATGTCCGAGCCCGTCGGTTGACGGGAGAGAGCGGCAAAGAAGCCTGGCAGTTATCGGTCCAGATTCAGCAGAGTGAGGGGCCCTTTCGAATGGCGGTCCCCATCCGCATCATCATGAAGGAGTCGACCGAGAGTCGGTCAATCAAGATCAGTCTCTCACCATCGAGTGTCGCTGAATTTGTGCTTCCCGATCAACCACTGCGGGTGGAGCTTGATCCAGACCTGATGACGTTTCGTCGATTGACGAGGCGGCAGTTGCCGCCGATGCTCAACGGCTATGTCACGGATCCTCATAAAACTGTTCTGCGAGCATTCTCGGATGTGGCCTCTCCGTTGCAACAGATCATCTCCCGCATTGCCGATCAGGAGCTGCCCGAATCCAAACGGTCGATGAGCATCGTATCGGAGGAGTCTGCGCTCCCGCAAAAGGGGTCGGTCCTGGCTCTGACTGGCGAAGGTCAGCCTCAGGCTGTTTCCAAGCTCGTGCGAGATTCTTGCGGAGACTCTGTTGATCTGCGGGCGACGGGTTTCCAGATCGACGGCCAAGCCTACGAAGGGCCGAAGATGGCCGTCCTCTTCTCCTGTCATCGCACACAGGTGCCGGGTAGTGTCATCACGGTGCTGTATGGCGTCACCTCAGGCGCAGTCGAGAAACTATCACGCTATCTGTTCTATTATGGGTGGCACAGTTACGTGCTTTTCCAGGATGGGGTCGTCACAAAACGTGGCATGTGGCAAGGAACACCGGACGTGAAGGAGGTACGGGTTGATGCGACGTCGTAGTATCGAAGGACTATGGGTATGGGGGATGTGTGTTGTGATGGGGTTACCGCCGGTCGCATTGGCCGGTGATCAGTCTCAGGACCCTATGCCACAGACCCGCTCCACGGAACGTCATCTGGCGAACATCCGACAGCTGACAGTCGGACGGCAAAACGCAGAAGCCTATTTCTCATTCGACGGGACGAAGCTGATCTTCCAATCGACCAACAATTGGTCGAACGACTCGCGGGGAGCCACGCATAAACCCGCTGACAACGGTTTGGGATGTTATCAGATGTATGTGCTGGACTTGGACAGTGACACGGTTCGTCTCGTCAGCACCGGGAAGGGGGCTACAACGTGTGGGTACTTTTTCCCGGGTGATCGGCGAGTGCTGTATTCTTCTACGCACGGTGTCGGGAGTGACTGTCCGCCGAAGCCAAAACGGGACGGTGCCTATCGTTGGGCGCTTGATGACTACGATATCTACTCCGTTCGGCTCGATGGACAGCAGATGCAACGGTTGACCTCTTCGGGGGGCTATGATGCGGAGGCAACCATCTCCCCTAATGGGAAAATGATTGTGTGGACGTCGGTCAAGGATGGAGATCTCGATCTCTATACGATGAATATCGACGGGACCAATGTCCGGCGGTTGACGGATGACGTGGGATATGACGGGGGTGCATTCTTTTCTCCGGACAGTACCAGGATCGTCTATCGCGCGGCCCATCCAAGCGATCCAGCCGAAGTGGCTAAGTACCAAGAGCTGTTGGCCCAGCGGCTGGTTGAACCGGGGCAACTTGAAATATTTGTCATCAATACGGATGGATCGCACAAGCAGCAAGTCACCTCGAACGGGGCGTCGAACTTTTCTCCCTATTTTCATCCCGATGGGAAACGCATTATTTTTTCTTCCAACCTCGAAACGAGAGGGGAAGGCGGTCGACCCAGTTTCCATCTGTACCTCGTGCGTGATGACGGAACGGGGGTCGAACGGCTCACCACCGAAGGGCATTTCAATAGCTTCCCCATGTTTTCACCGGACGGCAAACGCCTCGTTTGGGTTTCCGATCGAAATGCGACGGCACCTGGTGAATTCAACGTGTTCCTTGCTGATTGGGTTCCGTAAGCCGCGGTGATCCTCCACGAGCGAGTCGTAGGGAGTCTCAGCATTTCAGAGCGGTCAGTTCAAGTTGCAGCTCGATGAGTGTTCCATCGCAACCATCCCATCCTACGGCTGCAGCGCTTGCCCAAGTTGGTTGTTCCTGCATGGCCTTAGGCGTCAGTCTGTTCGGCTTGGCCCGCTTGGATCTGCCGATCACCAAGTACGTGCGTTCGGTGACGACCCATATCCCTGGGGATCAACTGACCGTTCCCTGGATGGCGTTCACCAGCAACTGGGGAGACTGGATCGGCCAAGGGTGGCGTCTGGCGTTCTTGAGTTTCTTCCTACTCGCCATCGCTTGGGCGTTCAAAAAACCAAGTGTCAAGAGCGTGGCAATTCAGACCCTGATCGCCCACGGGATTGCAGCCTTACTGGCCAATGTGCTGAAGCACCTCATCGGCAGGCCTCGCCCGAAATTTGTGCACTCGGGAGACTGGCAGATGAGCTTCTCGTTCGTCTCCGGACTCGACTCCTTTCCGTCCGGCCATAGTACAGCGAGTTTTGCCGTCGCAACGGTGATAGCCAAACGGTTCCCCGTGGCTGCACCGGTTTGTCTAGGGATCGCTCTATTTGTGGGGATTAGCCGTGTGTTGCGCGGATCGCATTTCCCGACCGATGTGATGGGAGGGGCCGTCATCGGGATTCTCAGCGGTTGTGTCGCGGCGGCCCCGTTGGGGCAATGGCGCACCTCGTTGCAGGAGGGGTTGCACTATGCCGCAATCGCCGCTTCAAGCGTGCTCGGTGTGTTGTGGACTTTGTCTCACCGGATGGAAGACGGAATGGCTGGGCTCGTACTTGTGGCGGTAGGAACTATCTCCATTGTCGGGGGGCTGTGGGGTAGGAAAGATCATTGGGTCAGGGGTGCCTGCTCTCGTCATCATACATGGCAGGCGACTGCGTCCATGCTTCTTATGGCTCTCGGGATTGCTGCCATGACGACATCGCCGCTCGTGGCCGGTTCCGTAGGCTGTGTCTGTGTGGCGACCTGGTTTCGGCATCGCACGCGCGCTCACGAACCAAAGGCGCAAGCTACCCACTGGGTTGTTCTTAGAGAAGGCGCCGTTCTCGGGAGTCTTTGTCTTGCCCTATTGACGCTCGCGACTGCGCGAGGAATCCTGCCGTTTCAGTAATCCTCTCATCGAGTGCTATTCGTCTGGGCGATGCATCAGGAGCAATGGCGAGCGAATCGTGGAAGTGTAAATCCGATGAGAGGCTAATGGCTCAATGGCTTGGATGATTGAGGGGGAGCGGCATCGACCCCCTGAGGCGTCTCGACGACAGGCTGATTGCTGAGCAAGAGAAAGCCATACCGTTTGAGGATGGGCTGAAACCCCGCTGCTTCTTTGGGCAAGGTATCTTGCAGGTATTCGGGCAACAGAATCATGATGCGCCCGTTCTTGCCGAGAGCCGTACGCAAGCGATCGAGCTCATTGGATGGGATGAAGCTCACGGTTCGTCGAGCGTAGAATGCAAAGGAGGGACGGGTTGAGCCAAAGGCGATGAGTTGGTCCTTTGGGTCGAGATTCAATCCGGCTGCATACGCGAGTTCTTGCGGAGGCGCGATGGCATAGCGGTTGAGTCCGGGAACGATGGTCAGGATGGCAACGAGGAAGACACTCGCCAGTGCACCTCCGGCTACGCCGAATGCGAGTCCACGCTTGTCGTCATTCAGTCCGAAATATCCGACCAATCCCATGGCCAGCACGACGATCGTTGCACCGGCATATGGCCCAGGACCCAGATCGAACTGGGTGGCCAGAGGGAACTCCTTCACCATTTTCTCTGAGAATTTGGCGAAGAGGGCAGGAGCGCATGCAAATCCGATCGCGAGGAGGTACCCGACACCCATCAAAAAGTGGATGGAACCTCGCAATCCTTTGGTTGACGGATCCTGTAACCCCTGAGTCCAATAGGAGGCCGCGAGGATCGCGCAGGCGGGAAACAGCGGGCCAATATAATGAGGCAATCGAGTAGAGGAGAGGCTAAAGAAGATAAACACGCCAACAATCCAGAGCCCCATGAACCAGTCCAGTTCGTCGTGAGACGCTTCCGACGCCCCTGACTCAGATGATGCGTGCATCTGTTGGGTATGGAATGCATGCCAACTGACATAGGCCCGATAGAGTCCGGCAGGCAGGAAGCTGCTCCAGGGATAGAACCCGAGCAGCAACACAGGAATATAGAACCACCAACCCACCCCATGCCCCTCCATCGGAGCGAGAAAGCGGCCCACTGTATGAACCTGTGCTTGCGAAGAGTAGGCGTCGCCATGGATCAGGAACATGGCTGCGTACCAAGGACCGGCCAGGATGAAGAAGAGCAAAGTGCCAGCAAGAGGAACGCCCCGTTCCCAAAAGAGCTGCCACCGTCGCGTGGCCGCGAGATAGAGGAGGACCGTGATCAGCGGAACGGCAAATCCTACCGGCCCCTTCGTCAAGGTAGCCAAGGCCATGCCAACATAGAATCCCCATATCCAGTGCCGACCCGAGCCCTGTTCCTGAAGGCCGAGCCAAAAACTATAGAGCGACAGTGTGGTGAAAAAGATCAAGACGCTATCGGTAATGGCCATACGTCCGAGGGCCAGGATCTCGATATTCAGCAATAACATGAGAGCGCCATATAAACCGACCGTTGGTCCTCGCAGCTTGGTGAGGAACAAGTAATGCATTAGGATCAAGGCAACCCCGAATAGAGCGGAGGGAAACCGGGCTGCGAACTCATTTACCCCGAAGACGTGGTACGACAGCGTCATCAGCCAATAGAGGAAGACCGGCTTGGCGACACGGAGTTCCCCATTGAAGGTGGGGGTGACTAAATCACCAGAGGCGAACATTTCACGGCCGGCTTCGGCATTGCGGCCCTCGTCACGATCCGTTAAGCCCATGCCACCAAGGCTGATGAAAAAGAGCAGGCTGGACAGGAGGAACAGCAGCACGAGATGTATGGGAGGAGGTGCGAGTCGATCCATCGTCAGGGTGGTCGTTACCAGTGGGTAAAGAGAGGCATCAACATGTGGTCTGTTTCCCAACCGCTCATGTCTGCGACGGAGACTGGCTCTTGGTCTGATCTGCGCGATGAATCAGGACAAGATTCCGCACATAGACGACTGAGCCGATGGCCTGCCCGGAAATAAATACCGGGTCCATTCGGTAGATGGCATAGGTGAGCGTAATCAGCCCTCCAATGAGACTCATATACCAGAATGAAACGGGTACACGGCTCTCCGCATTCCGCTCGGATGCAATCCATTGCACGACCCAACGGCCAAAAAACAGAGCCTGGCCGAAAAAGCCGATGCCGAGCCAGAGGGTTTCAGTGGTCATGAGGTGTGTGGAGGGAGATGCTCATGGTCTGTTCTTGCAGGAGCGTTTTCAGTTTGGCGGGGTTTGGTTGCTGGCTACGGAATTTGTACTGGATCACACGCTGTTGCATCCATCGCACCGCGATCAGATCATAGAGGGACTTGAAGAGCCGGTTGCCCATGCCGTACTTAGATACGCCATGCAGACGGGCGTAGTGTCGGACGGGCACTTCCGTGACCGTGAATCCATGCATCAACGCGAGGGCGGGGAAAAATCGATGCATGCCCTCGAAAAGCCGGATTCGCTCCAACACCGGACGTCGGAACACCTTGAGCGGACATCCGGTATCATGGACCCCGTCGTGTGTGAAGTGGTTTCGGAATCGATTGGCGATCAACGACGAGAGTTTCTTGACGAGACCATCCTGTCGCTGTTGTCGCCAACCACACACCACGTCGTGCGTCGCGGTATGCGGAAGCAATTTGAGGATATCTTCGCTGTCCTGCTGGAGATCGCCGTCGATCTGAACGATGATCTCGCCGGACGACTGATGAAAGCCGGCTTCCAGCGCGCAGGTCTTGCCGTAATTACGGTCGAAGTGAAAGACTCGAACCCGTTGGTCTGCTTTAGCCAATCGGTCTAACTCTTCGCTGCTACCGTCGCTGCTGCCGTCGTCGACGAAAATAATTTCGTACGGACGGGACTGTGAGCGCTCGTACGAATCCATGACTTTCGTCAGACTGGCGACGAGAGGGGGCAGGTTGTCCCGCTCGTCCTTGATCGGGACGATAACCGAGGCCCAGGGGCTTGATGGCGTTGTCATATTCAGCAAAGACTCGCGCGGCTGTCTGAGGTGACGCTAGGAAATGCGGCATTCTAACGGAAGGAAGAGAGAGGGTCAAACGCGTACCGAAAAGAGGTTCGCAGCGGAGCGCTAATCAGATCCTGTACCGGCTGCGACAATGGTAAACCGCATGGTGCCCATGAGGCTCATCTCATTGATTTGTTCACCCGTATGAATTTCGACTTTGTATCGACCAGGCGTCCACCCTTCATTGGGCGGCGACAATTTGAGATAACCGCTTTCATCCTCTAAGGCGATATGCATGGCATCTTCGCTCACAATGGTCGCCGGCGAGAGTCCTGTTACTCGTTCGGGCATGCAACGGCCAAATACCGTGAAGGCCTGATAGTGTTGATGCAGTGCAAAGACAATCACAATGGCGGTGACATTCGCAGGAAATCGGTCCGTCGGGTTGATCGGCACGATCTCATGGGTGCGGTGGAAACCCACCTGCTCCTCAAAGTCCTCCGCCAAGGTGATCGAACGAAAGAGACCTTGTGGAGGAGCATTAAAGTCGTAGGTCCGGACGTCTTCTGTGCGGTTCTGGAACTCGGAGATCGGCAGGTTTTCCATGAGCGGGAGCTCTTCGCCTCTCACGACCGTTCCCCAAGGGAAGGACGCCAGCATCACGATGACGGCAACGGTTGATCGGTTCGGCCTCATATCCGTCTGCTACACCCGCCGATGTTGTGCTGTCAAGGAAGTGTGGAGCAAGCAGCCCATTGCGGCGTTTTCCAAGCATCTGTTAGGATTTCCGCCACTCTTCGTCCGATTGCGCGATAACCTTCAAGGTGGTGATGGAACGATATGTTGCAAGACGCTGATGCCCTTCCGCAACTGATTGGTGAATACAAGCCACTCGACCAGTGGCAGACGCATCTCAACCAGATCTTTTATAGGTTACGGGGGAACCAACTGCGATCGTACTATCAAACCTTTGCCTCAGCGGATTTCCGTCTGGCACATGCTCTAGCCGCCGATTACTACGACCGTGTCACGAAGCGTGAGAAAGCGTCAGGTGCCGGGCGTCAGGCATCAAACGAGAATGCATCGGAGTCACCCCTCACCGTAGTAGAGTTGGGTCCGGGCAATGGGAATCTCGCCGCTTGTTTTCTCAGTCATCTCAAAATGCTCGACAGACAAGGCGCGATCTATCCTCGCGTGCGGTATGTCATGGTGGATTGGGAGCAGCCGGTGTTGGATAGCGCGTTAGCCCATCCGGATTTAGTCGCCCATCGGGATCGTGTCGACAGCCATTGCGGTTCAATTGAGCATCTCACGGGCCTGGTCGACAGGAGTGTGGATCGTATCTTCTGCAATGAGTTGTGGAACGATCTGCCGACGAAATTGTTCGCCAAACACGGAGGGGACATCGAAGAAGAGTATATCCGTCCCAACGTGAGTGAGTTTCTTCATGCCAAGATTGAAGATTGGTCAGGGTTCGTTCGGGCGTTTCAGGAGAAAGATCTCTCGGTGCTCAAGACTTTCCCGCCGTTTTTGGATGAACTGGTCTGGGAAAAGGAGTATCGAAAGGTCGAGTGGAAGGATGTGCCCTATCGGAAGACAATTGTGGAATTTCTTCAGGCCATTGATCAGGAAGTGCTGGTGCCGGTCAATCTCGGCGCCTTCGCGACACTGAAGGAAGCCAAACGGTTGCTGGCTCAGGATGCAGTCGGACTCAGCGTGTTTGATGCTGGGACGGGCGACATGAAAATACTCAATGATCCTGAGAAGCCCTGCTACGGCCAGTTCGGTGGGCAATACAGCTTCATGATCAACTTTGCGTTGGTTGAGGCGGTGGCCAAACACCTGGGCTTCAAGCAGACAAGCCTGGAGCCCCAGCGGGAATTTGTGGGACGATCATTAAACACGAATGTCATTACCCTGATGGATCTCTTGGCAACCCATCCGTCGGCAGGGCCAAAGCTCCAAGCCTGGGAACAAGATCGGCTGGTGCTGAAAACCATCAAGGCACTGAATGAAACGTTTGAGAGCGCTTATCGCCATCGGCTTGAGTTTCCGTTAGGCCCCAATATGCCTCCTGAGGAACGCGATACGTCGAGTGCGATCTTGCGGTCATTGAAGGACAACGGCATTCCTGACACCGTGGCCTATCTGAGCGAGGAGGAACTCACGCGTGCGTATAGGGATCTAGAGGGAATCGGTTACGATCCTGATGTGATCGCAGTAGCCCTGAGTGCTCCTCCCGCTCCGATCGAATATTGCCACTTTGCCTGTCGGTAACGAGTAGCGCCGGTTAAGACTCGGTTATATTCTGAATACTGATGTATTCAGAATATGAACTATAAAAGGAGAAGGCGATGAGTTCCTTCGGTACAGGCATAGCCGGACTTGTGGGGACCGTGGTGTTCCTGATGGGCATGTTGTCCTTTTGCCAACGACGATGGCTTGTTGGTTGCGCATGGCTGATCTCGGGCGTGTTCCTGATCGGTCTCTTGACGTTCCTCGACAAGCCGGGATCCCATCCCTCAGAAGAACCAACCACGGTACGATCCACACGCGGGTAACCTCTACCACGGCGTCGCTTCTTCCGTCGTAAGCCAGGTGGGCTCTTGAAACACATTCCCAGAAGCAATCTCTAGGCTGCATCGCATGCAGCACGTCACCTCATTCATAATAGCTGCCAGAGGGCTGGTTCCCTGAAGAGGCACAATCGCTTTCTGCTTATTCCCGCGTTGACTCACTAGCAACCCATTTATATACTTACGGATCACCCGGAGGCGATTGATATGAAAATAGCCATCGGCTTGCTCGTCCTCGTCGTGCTTCTCGTCGGCGGGGTGCTTGCGCTTCCTTTCCTGGTCGATCTCGGCAAATATCAAGATCAGTACAAACCGCAAATCGAAGAGGCGTTGAATCGTAAGATTCAGCTGCAAGAGATTCGCCTCACGGTCTGGCCAAGGATCGGCGCGCGCGTGGCGGGGTTTTCAGTATTGGATGATCCGGCGTTTAGTTCCGACCCATTTGCGTCGTTGTCGTCGTTGGACGTGGGTGTAAAGCTGATGCCGTTACTGAGCGGCAAGGTGGAGGTTGAGGAGATCACGCTCCACGGTCCGGTCATTACGGTCATCAAGAATAAGAATGGGGTGCTCAATGCGTCGACGATCGGGCGAAAAGGGGTGCCGGTTCCGGAGAAGCCGTCACGCGCTCCGATTCCCTCGACGGAAGGGCCGCTGAAACTTCTGGCGTTGCTGGCCGTGGATCGTGTGTCTGTCAACGGAGGCAAGCTGACCTACCGCGACCTGTCATCAGCCACACCCGCTGAGTATGTGTTGCAGGATCTGGAGCTGCTCCTGCGTGACGTTCGCCTCGGTCAGACACCAAATCTTCATGTCGCGACACTTGTGCAGCCATTCAACATGCCGGTGAAACTCGACGGGACCTTCGGCCCATTGAGAGAGACGATGGACATTGATGCCATCAACTTCCAACTCGGCATGGGAAAGACGGAGTTCACCATTACTGGAAAGGCTGCCGGGAATGATGCGACGGTGAATATCAGCTCACCGGCGATCAATACGACGAACCTCCCGATGAGTTTTCCGCTCAAACAATCAGTGGAGATCAGAGATCTCAAAATCATCACGGAGATCAAAGGACAAGAGGCGAAACTCAATTCCCTGTCATTCCGTTTATTCGACGGCGAGGTAAACGGGCAGGGGAAAATGATCGCAGGAGCAGAGGCACCGCCCTTTAAAGGGTCTGTTGCACTGCAAGGGCTCCAGCTTGGCCCGGCACTCAAAGCTGTCGCAGAGACCCCTGTCTCGATCAGTGGCACTGCCGGTGCCGACCTTTCGGTACAGGGCAAGGGGTTCTCTATGCCGGATCTCACCAAGGCTTTGGAGGGGACCGGTCATCTGGCTGTGAAGGATGGAAAGATTGAAGGGGTGAATATTCTCCAGGAAGTGGCCGATGCACTCAAGGTTTCCGGCATTTCAATGGGAGACGCAAAGGCCACGGCCTTTTCGACGATCGAGACCGATCTGGCGATCAAGCAAGGGGTGATCAATGTGCAGCGACTCTTGATGGATAGTCATGATTTTCAGGCGACCGGCGGAGGCACCATCGGCTTCGATCAAAAGCTGAACTTGATCGTGAACCTCAATTTGTCACAAGATGTGAGTCAAAAACTTTCAGCTGCGTCGCCCGTCGTCAAGATCGCCATGAAAGAGGGCCGGCTCAGTCTTCCCCTCACGATTACTGGAACGGCTCAAGCTCCGTCGTACGGGGTTGATGTGAAGGGCCTAACGGGGAAAGTACAGGAACAGGTGAAGAAGAAGGTGGAAGAAGCCGTCGGTGGATTGCTCAAGGGCACGACAAAACCAGACGACTTGAAGAGGGAAGGACAAGAGCTCCTCAAAGGTCTCTTCGGGAGATAAGCAGATGCCATCAATGAATACTGTAGATATGCTCACTCAATATGCCGTGCAGTATGGGCTGCAAGTAGCGGTCGCGCTAGGGATCGTCGTCATCGGAAGCATGGCGTCGCGCTGGGCCGGGAATTTTTCCCAACAAGCCCTTGAAAAGCAGACGATGGAACCACCGGTTCGTCTGCTCCTGGTGCGGATCGTCAAGATCGTTGTCATGCTGTTTACGGCGATGATCGCACTCCAAACGGTGGGTGTTCCCATTGCTCCGTTGATCGCAGGTCTCGGAGTGGCCGGCGTGGGCATCGGGTTGGCGTTGCAAGGCGTCTTAAGCAATGTGATGGCTGGGCTCTCGATTATCTTTAGCAAGCCCTACAAGGTCGGTGAACATATTTCGCTGTTGGGTGTTCATGGAGATGTTGAGGTCATCGATATCTTTACGACGACACTGAAGCATGCGGACCATTCCCGCGTCATCATTCCCAACCGCAAAATTGTCGGAGAGATTCTGCATAACTTCGGTACCATCCGTCAGGTGAATCTGACCATTCCAGTCTCCCACCGAACCAATATTGATGAGGCACTGGCACAGGTCAAGGATATTCTCCAGCAGCATCCGAAGGTCCTGAAGGAGCCTGCTCCCGGTGCAGGCGTGTCGTCGCTGGGGGAATCGTCAATCGGGATCTCTGTGGCTCCATGGACAGCGGTGGGAGATTATGGCTCGGTCCAGGGGGAATTGAACAAGCTGATTTTGGAACGATTCCGAGCGCGTGGGATTGAGTTGCCGTCTTCCCATCACACGGTTCACTTGGTGAACGCGTAAACGCTTCCAGTTATCCACGGCAGGCGCTCTGTCTGTCCTGTGTACGGAAAGCACGATACATTCGATCTTGTTGGATCCAGCGTGCCGATGCTAGGATAATCTCCCTTAAATTATAGGCAGGAAGGAAGGCGAACTACATGCAAGAATGTAGGGTGAACGCTGATCCGATAACCAGACATGTGCTTTGATGTTGTTTCATTCATCACCATCTCGTGAGGTGAGGCCATGAGTCGATCAACCACCACGGACCAATCTGTTGAGGCTCACCAAGGTCAAACGGAGCGTACTCCTCAAAAAAGTGAAGTCACTCATCCTGACGATCCATCGGCCAGCGGCAATCTCGACAAGATCCGGGACATTCTCTTCGGTGCACAGGCCCGGGAGCACGACCGCCGGTTTGCACAACTCGAACAGCACTTACTGCGGGAAGCCACCGATCTCCGGAATGATCTCAAACGACGCTTTGAGAGCCTCGAACTCTATATCAAGAAGGAAGTTGAGTCTTTGACAAACAGGTTGTCGAAGGAACAGGACCTCCGAGGAGAGTCTGTGACGAGGCTGACGCAGGACCTCACGCACCTGGCTGCGACCTTGGAAGAGAAGGCTCGTCGACTCGAACAACAGGCGACCCATGCCCAGTCTCATGTCCTGCAGCAGTTGACGGAGCGTACCAACGAGCTGGCGGAGGAGGCTCGCGTTCGTCATGCAGAAACGACATCGGCCATGGAAGGAGCCGTTCGGGACCTGCGTGCCGAAAAGACGGATCGTGCGGCGCTCGCGGGCATCTTGATGGAGGCAGCTCAGCGACTCTCCAAGGCTGAGGCACCTTCCAGCCGAGGTTGAGGCGGCTCAGGCTCCCGACCACGTTGAAGGTGTGCGCCGTGCGGATCGTAAGAGTCGGTGTCACGGTTGCTTCTTCACCGGAGTTTCAGGCGAGACGGTAATGTCACGGTATGCCGACTGACCCACACAGACCTCTCCAGCATTCTCAATCCTCACAGGCACGCGTGCCCGTCGACGAAGATTGGACGCAGCTCCGGACGCTGTTGCTGGCTCCGGAGCAGACGCAACTCGACGAACTCCGTGAGCGGCTCGACAATCGATCAGTAGAACCTCGTGACATCAGCCGGGTCCTTCCTGAAGCCTTTGCCATACGTGGAGGAGGGGACCAGCAGATGTCGACCGTCCTGACTCCCTATGTCGAGAACGGCTTTATCTCGACGGTGCGGAAGTCGCCGCAAACGATCGTGGATGCGATCGCACCCATCATGGGCCCGGCTATTCGGCAGGCGATTATACGTGCCTTGCAGAGTATGACGGAGGCCTTCAACCACTCGTTGGATGAAAGTCTCTCCATCCGAGGTTTGCAGTGGCGACTGGAAGCGTGGCGAACCGGCCGCCCGTTTGCAGAAGTGGTCCTCCTCCATCGACTGCGCTACCGGGTGGACCAAGTATTTCTCATCCAGCGCGATACGGGGCTGTTACTCCATCATGTTGCAGCAGACGGAGTGGTCGTTCAGGACCAACATGTTTTGTCCGGCATGCTGACGGCGATTCAAGATTATGTTCGTGATTCATTCGGAGCGGCACAAGACCAGACCCTCAACCAGTTTCAAGTCGGAGAGTGGACGGTCTGGATCGAGCAAGGGTCCCGCGCCTATCTGGCCGGTGTGATCCGAGGAGCCCCTCCGGTCAGCTTGAGAGAAAAGTTCCGAGATGTTCTGGATCGTATCCATGCGGAACAGGCTGATGCCTTGCGGTCTTTTGACGGAGATGCAGCCCCGTTTCAAACGTTGCGACCGTACCTCGAAGGCTGTCTACAGGCTCATTATGAATCAGGTCAGTCTCGCAACGCATTGAAGCTCTGGATACTTGGAGGCATGATCCTGCTTGCCTGCTCTTGGTGGGGATGGACCACGTATCAAGCCCATGCCCGATGGTCTCATCTCCTGACACAGCTCAAGAGTGAGCCTGGGATTGTGGTGACGAATGAACGCTCGACGTGGGGCGACCACCATCTCGAAGGGTTGCGAGATCCTCTGGCCAAAGAGCCGTCATCCTTGATCAGCGAGGCCGGGATTGATCCGTCAACGGTGACAGCCTTGTGGTCTCCCTTTTATGCACTCGATCCTCAACTGATTAGGAGACGAGCGCAGGCGATGCTGAAACCTCCAAGTACCGTCCAGTTTCACATAGATGGAGATACACTGGTGGCCACTGGGTCGGCATCGAGTGAATGGGTCACTGAGACGAGGCGGCTGGCGTCTTTTGTACCGGGAGTTGTGCACTACAACGGCGAGGGCCTCGTCACGGTCTCCGTCCCCGATCTTCTCAATCAGATCAACCATGCCGCCATTCATTTCAGCCTTGGCTCGGCTACGGTCGAACCATCGGAACATTCAAGCCTGAATGCGGTCTTGGTGGCGTTGCGTGATCTAGACCAAGCTGTTGCGCAATCCGGACAGCGTCTGAGATTGGAGGTGCTGGGGTCGGCTGATGGGACCGGATCGGCGACGCTGAATCTTCAGCTCAGCAAACAGCGGGCCGAGGCTGTCCTCGAGATACTCAGAGGCGAACACCTGAGTGCCTCCACTATGCTTCCGTCAGGGATCGGAGAAGTTCTCGACAAACGTGTGGCGCTCACAAAATATCCTGCCCAACGAATCGTGACGTTTCGGGCCACGATCGAGCCTCTCGATCTTCAATCTGGGCCTGCTCGGCCATGATGCAGAAGAAAGTGTGCATGTTAGGGGGGTTTGCCGTCGGGAAGACCAGTCTCGTTCGACGATATGTGACCAACGTGTTCTCTGAGCACTATCAGACGACGATAGGGGTGACGGTCGAAAAGAAGATGGTCACTGTCGATAGTCAAGACATGATGCTCATGCTGTGGGATCTCTATGGTGAGGATGAGTTCCAGCATGTCCGGGAATCCTATTTGCGCGGGTCTTCCGGCTATATCCTGGTGCTGGA
Organism: Nitrospira sp. BLG_1; assembly: GCF_047338595.1. Lineage (NCBI taxonomy): Bacteria > Pseudomonadati > Nitrospirota > Nitrospiria > Nitrospirales > Nitrospiraceae > Nitrospira > Nitrospira sp. BLG_1. The sequence continues at coordinate 104,569 of NZ_JBLFBO010000006.1, read as the reverse complement.
CGGCACAAGGAAGGCCACACTCGACACGGCTCGTCTGCTCCAGCAAACGGTTGTGCGGACGGTCGGACCCCTACCATTTGTCGCGATCATCAACAAGTCCGATCTCCAGTCGGAGTGGGAGATCGATCAACCGGTCATCGACCAGCTACGGGAACAAGGCTGGCCGGTCTTCCTCGGTAGCGCCAAGCTCGGTCAGGGGGTCGATGAGCTGTTCGCTCGGCTTGCCGAGATGCTTTTGAGTGCCGCGCCTCCGCCAAGGGTGAGCCGATGACGGACCAATCCCATCTTCCCGACAGGTCGCTGTCCGATCATGTCTTGGCCGCGCTGGATATCACCGTCTTGGAGTGGAATGAGGAGTCAGGCACGTTTCAACTGCAAGGCGTTCCGCCTGAGTGGTGGAGCCGGTGTTTTGGCCCAACGAGCCGCAGCTCACTAGACCTGAGCCGATGCTCGCCGTTCTTACAGGATTATTTGAGCGGCATTCACTCAGTCTGGCAGGGCGCTCCAGGCCCGATTGAAAAGTCCGGCCCGTGGACAGAGTCCGACCGGCAGGGCGGCACGATGACGCTGGAGGCACGAGCGTTATCGCTTGGGCCACGCAAGCTCGTGCTGATCGAGCGTCTTGGCTCGGACTTTGAGAACATGCGGTCCATCGTTCAGCGGGCTCGGGAACGAATGCTGGCCGAAGACGTCACTGCCAAATTGTATCGGCATACGGAGATACACTTGATCGGCCGATTAGAAGCGAGTGAACGCACAAAGGACGATGCACTGGCGTTGCTCCAGCAGCTAGGACTTACCGCGATGGTCTTGGATGAGCGTGGACGGATCACATTCGCGACTGATCGCACGCTTGAGATGCTCGGTATTGCCGACGAGGAGGCTATTGGTCAGTCTTGGGACCAGATTTTGTCACTTCGCAAAGAAGATCATCTGTTGGTTCAACACCTCCTTGAGGGCTCCACGCAGACTCGTTCCGTCGGACCATTCTGTCTGGGGAGGCTTTGTTCCAAATGGATTGAGTTGGAGATCCACAGGGACTTGGGTCATTCACCCCGACGTATTTTGGTCCTTCACGATCGTACAGAAGTTCATGCACTTCGCCAAGCCCTCAACGAACAGGCGTCGTTTCACGATCTGGTGGGGAAGAGTTCCGCCATGCTTCGCGTCTATCAATTGGTGCGTGATGTGGCGCAGGTTGATACCACGGTGTTAATTGAAGGGGAGACAGGGACAGGAAAGGAACTCATTGCACGAGCCATTCATTCATCCAGCGGGAGAAAGAACAAACCGTTTCTCGCGGCGAATTGTGCCGGTCTCACCGATTCAATTCTGACCAGCCAACTCTTCGGACATAGGCGGGGAGCGTTTACCGGAGCTATCCAGGATCAACAGGGCCTGTTCGAAGCGGCAGAGGGGGGCACGTTGTTCCTGGATGAAATCGGCGACATCCCGCCCAATGTTCAGACAGCCCTGTTGCGGGTCTTACAGGAGAAGGAAATCACACGTCTGGGAGAGGCGAAGCCTCGTACGGTCAATGTGCGTGTGGTTGCGGCCACCCATCACAACCTCAGCAAAGACGTACTTCGAGGATCGTTTCGGGCAGATCTGCTTTACCGAATACGAATCGCGCGAGTCCAACTTCCTCCTCTTCGAGAGCGGCGTGAAGATATCCCTCTACTGGCACAATCGCTGCTAAAGGAAATCTGCGCTGCAACCGGGAAGACGGTCGAGCGGCTGCATCCGGACACGATCCGCTTGTTGATGCGTCATCCCTGGCCTGGAAATGTTCGTGAATTGAAGAGTGCGGTAGAATTCGCCGTGATCAGTTGTAAAGGAAGCGAGATCTGCCCCACGGATCTTCCTCCGGAGATTACCGGTGCCACTGCGGTATCCAGCCCGTCCGTCTTCATCCCGTTGTCGACTCGAGACGAGAAGGCTCGATTCTTGACAGCCCTTTCAGAAGCGAACGGCAACCGGACTGAGGCAGCCAAGCGGCTCGGGATCAGCAGAGCGACGTTTTATCGCCGCCTTGTCGAACTCGACATCCAGCCGAACTAACGTTCCGAAATCGTCACCCACGTCTGTCGCCTTGGGCCAACCTGACGGTGGGGTCTGCCTTGGTGGCGCGGGGGCATGTTCTACCTGCCGAACACGAGTCGCAATCCAGAAGAACGGATGACGGGCTCATTCTCCCGTCCGGCTGTCTCATGAGACACCGCGTTGGATCAGTTGAGACACCTTCACGGAATCCGTGATTCAGAGACCTGCCGGAATTACTCGATAATCAGCACTGGTTGGTGCATCAGAATCCTGGCACGAGGATTGGTAGTGGCATCATGGCAGGAGAGCGCTATCTCGCTCGCGAAACGTTGTTCGCGACCAGGTCAGATACGAACCGAGGAGGGGATATCCCTATGACGACTCAAGGGCTCCTTGTCAAAGGGACAGATGGTGAAAATTACCTGCTGACGACAGAACCCAATCGTGGGACGCACACCCATCGGCTGGTGGTGCTGAAAAAAGTGAATGACCGGTGGAAATCGGTAGAGGGGACTGAAGAGCTGGCGTGCCGTGAGAGGTTGATCGGCGCCTTCGTCGACTTTTTCGTTGATCTGTGCAGAGTGCTGAATTCCTCTGATTATCAACAGGCATCCGAGGGTATTCCTATAAAGCCGTCCATAAGAGTTCGGATGGACGCACGCCGAGCGCATGCCGGGAAATGAACGTTGCTACCGAAGAGCCAACACAAAGAGCCAAGGAGTCATGTCATGAGCCTCGCGCAGAATCGGGAGTGTCGTATGGAACAATCAGCTGGAGTTCGGCAGCCAATTCGTGTGCTGATCATTGATCGTTCCATCCTGACGCTTCAGGGAATCAAAGACTTTTTCTCCGGAAGCCATGAAATCGAAGTTATTGGTATGGCCGGCACTCGACAGGAGGCGCTCCAGACCATTCAGGCCGAACAGCCGGACCTGGTCCTGGTAGAAGTTCGAGTGGGACAGGACAGCGGGATTGATCTCTGTAAGACCATTCGGCAGCTTCATCCACAAGTCGGAGTCCTCTTCTTTACCACGCAGGATGATAAGGACATCTTGCGTGCGGCGATTATGGCCGGAGCGCATGGATACTTATTGAAGAGTGCCACGGCCAACTCCATAGCGAAGAGCCTTGAGGTCGTGGCGAACGGAGGTGCCATTATGGATCAGCATTTAACCGAGCAGGTAATCCAATGGCTCCGCGAGGGCAGTACGTCAGGGCACGAGCAATGGAAGGAGACGTGCTCAAGGGAGGAGCAGGACCTCCTTTCTTTAGTGGCCTCCGGGAAAACCAACAAAGAGATCGGACGAGAGCTGAATGTCGCGCACACGGTGGTCGCCTCTCGCCTGCAAAAGATCTATAAGCGTCTTAGAATTTCCAGGCGCTCTGAAGCGGCTCGGTACTACATTGATCTCGAAAAGAAGCGGCGGAATTGACCGGATCTCTTTTGAAGGAGTGCTGATTCACGCCCATCCTCCTATGGCAAAGAGGAAGTCGATGTCCGACATCGTGTGGAAGCCATGGATGAATGGGGGATTGCGGACGAGCAATATGGAAGGCTCTGCGTGCCGAGGCCGAAAGGATTCCTTGAAGTGTTCTTGTAAACACGGTATATCCGTAAGTCCGACTAGCGCTATGAAATTACGTATCATTAAGAAGGAGGACCAATGAGGCCATCGATAGTCACGGCTGGGTTGATCATGGTGTGGTGTCTGACAACAACAATGGGGAGTCCCGCCTTATCTGCTGATGACGCAGCAATCGTGTCACAGGCCGCACCGGTTCTGGATGTGGTCACTCTGAAAGATGGCAGTGTGATACACGGCGAAGTGATCGAAATGACCGGTGGACTCCTGGTGATCAAAAGCGCCCTGGCTGCAGATCTCATCAAGGTCAAGTGGTCGGAGGTGAGTAAGATTGCCGTCTCACATCCCATTCCATTTCATTTAAAGGAAGGGACCATTCTTAACGGGACGGTGGAAGAGGGGGACCCGGGGATGATGAAGGTGAAGGCGGGCCCGACCGGAGATGCTCTGACGGTTCCGATGGACGCGGTCACTCAAGTCAATCCGGTTATCCAATCGCCGGTCATCTATACGGGGAGCATCAATGCTGGCTACTCGCAGTCAACGGGAAACAGCCATCTGCGGAACGTCAGCGTACTGGGAGATTTGGTGGCTCGGAGTGAACAATTGCGGTTGACCTTGTTGGGCCGTTACGTCTATGGAGACAACAGCGGGAGTTTACAAGTCAGGAATGCCCGGGGAACCATTAAATTGGACTTCTTCATCACCAAGCGGCTGTTCTGGTTTGCGTCGGCCTATGTCGAAAACGACTTCCTCCAAAACCTCAAGCTCAGAACAGCCATCGCCAGCGGACCGGGCTATCAATTCATCGAGCGCGGAGACTTTAATGGAATCTTTAAAGACATGACGTTTTACGCCGAAGCCGGTCCGACCTATTTCAATGAGGACTACCGCGACAATCGCCTCACCGACGATCGGGCGAGCTTTCGCGCACGGGTTGCGATGAAATGGGACTGGCCGCTGTTTGATGGACGTATCACGCTGTACCACTACAATGAGATCTTCCCATCAGTGCAAAACGCGTCGGATTTCTTCTTCACAATGGATAACGGCGTTCGCATGAAGATTTTTGCCGGTCTGGCCAGCGGGTTCCAAGTGACGACTCGATACAATAATCGACCGCCCGCAGGAACGGGCGATACCGATAACTTATATTTGCTCACGTTAGGCTATGCATTCGACACCACTCGCAAACGCTAGCGTCCCTGTGGGGGTGTAGATCAATGGGTTCGTTGAGGAGGAAGACATCATGTTAAAGGAATTCAAAGAATTCGCCATGAAGGGCAATGTCCTCGACATGGCAATCGGTGTGATCATCGGCGGGGCATTCGGGAAGATCGTGTCGTCACTGGTGAGTGACGTCCTCATGCCCCCTCTTGGCTTACTGATGGGCAAAGTGGATTTCTCCAGCTTGTTCATCGATCTATCGAGAACATCGCCGCCATCCTTGGCCGCAGCGAAAGCTGCGGGGGCTCCGACGCTGAACTACGGAGTGTTTCTGCAGAGCGTGTTTGACTTCATCATTATCGCCTTCGTTATTTTCATGTTGGTCAAGCAAGTCAACCGATTTAAGAAAGAGGCTCCCCCACCTCCACCGCCTGCGCCGCCGGAACCGACCAACGAGGAGAAGTTGTTGATGGAGATCCGTGATTTGCTCAAGAATCGTCAGTAAGATCAATTTAACCGTCAACGCTCGATCCTGTGAGGCAGTTGTCTCGCAGATCTGAGAATAAGGAGACTACTATGGGAGCCCTCAAAACCGCGACCGTATTGACTGGTTTGGTTGCCCTCGTTGGTTGTTCAACGATGCCTAACCATCCCTCGTCTTATATCAAACAACCGACCGTCTGTATCGACAAGAAATGGTATGGCTATCACCAAGGCAGCGGGTGTCCGTCAACTGCGAAGGCAGTGGCCTCTGATCCGATGGCTGACCGCCTTGCGGCTCTTGAACGAGAACGTCAACGGCTGGCGGACGAACTGGACGCGGCGCGAAGACAAAATGGAGCACTGAGCAGCCGTGTGAGTGAGTTAGAACGGCAGCTGGCCGATCGCGATCATGAGATTGCGCACCTTCGTTCCGGTGCCGGTGATCATGATGCGCTATCGAGCCAGCTGTCGTCGGCCAGAGGTGACCTGGGCCAATTACAGAGTGAAAGAGATCGGCTGGCAGCGGAATTGGCTGCGCTGAAGCAACACGAGGCAGATCATGATCGACAGGCCGAAGAGTTGGAAGCCCAATTAGCGGCAGCAAGGAAGCGGATTGCAGACCTTGAAGGGCAATTGGGGGCAAGCAAGGGGAGCCTGGCACAGGCTGAGAGAGATCTCTTGAAAGCGTTGCGGCCTGAAATCTCAAAAGGGACGGTGTCGGTCAATCAAGCCGGCGATGCGCTCACCATCAATCTGGCATCGAGTCTCTTATTTGACTCAGGACAAGATCAACTGAAGGCTGGTGGAGCTGATGCGTTGAGACGCGTCGGGAATGTGCTGAAGGACTTTCCTGAAAAGTCGGTGCATGTTGCCGGGTATACGGACAATGTGGCCATCAAGGGTGCGCTTGCCAAGAAGTTTCCCTCCAATAAGGAACTGTCGGATGCTCGGGCAGACAGCGCAGCACAGGCTCTTCGGGACGGCGGTGTGGGTAGCCTGACGGCAGCCGGCCATGGAGAGAGCGATCCTGTGGCCAGCAATAATACAGCTGCTGGGCGTGCCAAGAATCGACGGGTTGAAGTGGTCATCAAGTAGCAGTCTAATACGCCGGTAGAGGCAGCGGAAATTGTTTGGCTTCTACCGGCCTTTTCATCTTTAGGAGACATACCATGAAAACAAGAACGGCTCTCACGTACGTAGTTGTGGCAGTTTCCCTAATCGGGTTCACCACATCGACCTGGGCTGTTGATATGGGCTCGATGAAGCAACAGGTTGAGACGGTGAAAGGTCAAGCGGAGAAGGTGAAGAAAGAGGGTGGAGAAACCGCACAAAGCGCGAAGGATCTCAAAGCTCAGGATGCCATGAAGAATGCGGGAGAAATGAAAGATGAAGGGAAGAAGCTCAAAGACGCTGTCACTGGCAAGTAGTGTGTGAAAGCTGTTTCTTCCTGTTAAGGCTGGCGCGGTACGGACGCGCCAGGCTTAACAGCCTGGCAGCCCCCATACTCTCCTGTGAAAGCAGCTCTCGCGCAATCCTTCTTTCTCAAGAGATCATCAGAAGCCCAACTCGCTAAGCGAGGGATGGCTATCAGGACGCCGGCCCAGCGGCCAGCGGTACTTCCGCTCGGATTCCATGATGGAGAGATCGTTGATACTCGAGAAACGCCGTCGCATCAGGCCATGGTCGTCGAACTCCCAGTTTTCATTGCCATACGAGCGAAACCAGTTTCCTGAGTCATCATGCCACTCATACGCAAATCGCACAGCGATGCGGTTATCTTGCCAGGCCCACAGTTCCTTGATGAGCCGATAATCCAACTCCTTGTTCCACTTTTGCGTTAAGAACTGAACGATAGCGTCTCGACCCGTTAGGAACTCTGAACGATTTCGCCATTGACTATCGGCGCTGTAGGCCAGCGAGACTCGCTCGGGGTCTCGCGTATTCCATGCGTCTTCAGCCATTCGTACTTTCTGGATCGCAGATTCCATGGTGAATGGGGGTAACGGAGCCCGAGGCTGTTCGAGACTATTCATGATGGTGGACCCTCTCCGTTGGGATTGAGGGCGGGCGCGAATGGAATCGCCGTTGGCTCCCGCCCTCTCAATGCAGATCTTTAGCTATGATAATACCGTTCTTTAATGATCAAACCGTCCAGCCAGTCCGTTTTGACGACTTGTTCTAGGCTGATCGTTTGCCCATTCTTCAATTTTACGGTCAGCACAGAGTCGTAGAAGCTGGTATTCCCAGAAACAGCCACGGTGCCGATGGTATAGCTGACAAAGGCGGCCACCCCGATCGTCTCTCTAAATTTGTCCAGTCGCTCAATGGCGGCTTGTTTGCCCACGACCGGTGCCTGGTTGCCTTCCTGTGTCACGACGTCATCGGCAAAGTACCGCTTCTGCCCATCCGTCATCTGCCCTTCCTTCAGGATGCCCAACATTTCCTCCAACGTGTCCTTCACGGACTTGCTCATGATGATTGCTCCTTTATGCCTGAGGGCATTAAATGGTGCTACTACTGAATGGCCGAAGTCTCTATGATTTTTGCAGAGGCAGCTGAGCCTCGAGTTCGGCGATTCTGGCTTTCAACGGGCCCACCAGCTCTTCGACCTCTTCGAGCGAGTAGCGTGGTGTGATGTACTTCGGACAATTCCAGTCGAACGACACCACGTCGATGAAGACGATGCGTTCCACTCGTGCTTTCATGCCGGGGTTGGCGAGTTGTGCCGCAAGGTCTTGATGCAACCGGGCATCTTCCACCCTCGCATGGCCGAGGATTTTCAGCCTGGTCCGATTCGGGTAGTCCATGAGAAAGAGGGACACCCGATCGTCCACAGACAGATTGCCCGTGCTCAAGAGTTGTCGGTTCCCTTGATAGTCCGCAAAGACCAAGGTTGAGGGGTTGAGTAGGCGTAGGAACCCTTTCGGCCCTCCGCGATGCTGGACATAGGGCCAGCCGGTTTCGCTCACCGTGCCCAGGTAGAAACTATCTCTAGCTGCGAGAAACTCAGCCTCTCCTTCCCCCAGGAGATCGCGATCAGGAGCACCCCTGATATTCGCCGCATGCCCATAGTACTGCTGCTGGGCGCGAAGCACCGACTCGGTCATCATCGTCTCGAGATATTTCATCGCCATCGGCTCACCCTCCATCGAGTCAGCCTGGCAACGGATAACCGTTACCAGGCTGATCTCTTCCCTATTCGTGCTGTCAGAATACGACCGTGTTCCAACCTTCACTGACATACCGGCGTAAGCTCAGCAGACCTGATGTGCCAGCCAGCGCATGGTCCTTCTTGAGCGGGACGCCGCACGATTCAACGCTTTCTTTCGCGCCAAAGACATCCGCGCAACCGCAAGATGCGCCTTGCACAACATCCCGTACGGCGTTGTAGAGTCCGTTGGCGGGATGCGAGAGTTTGGTGAGCTCCGCCGGCCAACGGGTCCCAGTGCCGTTGAAGACGACAGCGACTTCATCACCCTTCTGCTTGCACTCCGCAGCCAACGCTAGCGCATTAAAGACCCGCCCTATGGCTTCTTCTGAACCATTCTTCGGGTCTGACATCACAATGATTGCTGTTTTCATGGATCCTCCTTGATGGTTAAGCGGTCTTGATAAACGGTTTGTGATGGGTTGTTGCATGTGAATCGCCATCGTGCTGAGCTGATATGGCAAGGCGGATGCCATGACTTGTCGTCATCGACGAAAGCGAAGAAACTGCTGAACAGGTCAGGAGTTAGATGAAAGAATGGTTCAACATGATGTGAGAAGGCAGACGGACAGTTCCACGATATCTCGTGGCTCTACGATATATCGGAGGAAGTCTGTCGGATGTGTGATCAGGAGGAGGGACGTGGTTTCTTGATGCCAAGTTTCTGCATGCGGGATCGCAACGTATTGGGATGAAGGCCCAGTCTCGTCGCCGCGCCCTGCTTCCCTTCGACCACCCAATCAACTTCTTGTAGTACGAGGGTGATATGGGCCCGCTCAACTTCTTCGAGCGTGCATGACGTGTCAGGGGCTGCTGCTTGATCCGATTGGAAGAGCACCTCATCAACCTGGAGGACAGGTCCTGGTGAGAGGATCGCGGCCCGTTCGATGACATTCTCCAGTTCGCGGACGTTGCCGGGCCAGGTGTAGCGCATGAGGCGATCCATGGTCTGTTGCGAGATCTGATCGAGTCGTTTCCCAAACTTCTTGGACAATCGTCCGGCAAAGGTACGCACGAAGAGCGGAATATCCGATGTCCGATTGCGCAAGGGTGGCAGGTCGATCGGGAAGACGTTGAGCCGGTAGAGGAGATCGGAGCGGAATGAACCGGCCTTCACCGCGGCAGGGAGGTCTCGATTCGTCGCTGCGATCACTCGGATATTCACCTTTGTGGAACGGCCGCTGCCGATCCGTTCGAACTCCCGTTCTTGGAGCACACGCAAGAGTTTCACCTGTGCATCCAACGGCAATTCACCCACCTCGTCCAGAAAGATGGTTCCGCCATCGGCCAGTTCAAAGCGTCCGATTCGCTTGGCGAGCGCGCCGGTGAAGGCACCCTTCTCGTGGCCGAACAATTCGCTCTCGACGAGATTGGCGGGGATCGCGCCGCAATTGACGCGTACAAGCGGTCTCGCGCTGCGGGGGCTGAGGTCGTGTACGGCTCGAGCGATGAGCTCCTTGCCGGTGCCGGTTTCGCCCAAGAGTAAGACGGTTGAATCGGTCGGTGCGACTTGTTCGACTTTCTTCAACACAGCCTTCATCGCCTGGCTCTCACCGATGATTTCATCGAAATGATGGTCGAGTTTGATCTCTTCCCGGAGGTACACATTTTCAGCCTGAAGCCGATTGGTGAGTTGCTCGACTTCGGCGAAGAGCTGGGCGTTCTTGATTGCGGTGGCTGCTTGATGGGCAAACGTGGCGAGCCGTTCACATTCCTCATCCGCCAAGGGGCGTCGCCCGAACATCGCGATGACGCCAAGCACGTCCCCGCGAAAGACGAGGGGGTACCCGGCAAAGGACTGGAGCCCGTTGTCTTTCATCCATTGCTTGTTCGGGAGTCGATCGTCGCCGAGCACGTCGTTGGTCTGCATCGGCCCCGAACCTTGGGCGATCTTGCCGATCTTCAGCGACCCCAACGGAATACGGCGGTATTCCCCATCGAGAGTTGAATAGAGTCCCGCGCTCGCCCTGAGATGTAAACACTGGGTCTGGTCTCTGCAGGCAGAGGCCTTGTAACAGCCGGTACAGAGATCGCCTGGACCGAGCAGCCAGATGCGGGCAAAGGCGGCGTCCAGGTCATCGACGAGACCTTGTGTGATGGTGGTGAGCACGACATGGAGGTCCAGGCTCGACGCCATCTGCAGCGCGATGCGATCAAGCGCCTTCTGAGCAGGGGAGGATGGGGTTGACGAGGAAGGACTCTCCATCTGGTGGTCTCCGATGTGGACGAGGTCCAGCGTGGAGGACGATAAGTCCCGGACCGAGGATTGTCAATCTGTAGGAGGAGGCTGGTTGCGGGATGGAAATGCGCTGCTGATGAGAGAGGTGGTGCTGAGAACCGGCCTCTGTTTTCACAGGTCTTCTGGTTTAAGACCTGTCACCTTGGCTAGGCGGGCCAACATACGTGGACCAATCTCGTCGCGATCGTGAAACGCAAAGACGACATCGGGCCATCCAGTCCGTTGTAGAATTTTATGAGAACCGGTCGTTCGTTTGATCTGCCAACCGATGCGGAGGAGTCTGGAGAGAACACGAGAAGCGTGAGTCGACGGCCAACGGCTCATGCCGCAATAAACGAGACGTTCAGCAGCTCCTCAGGTACCGCCTCGTCATGTTCGAGGCGATCGGCCATTGCACGAAGAGCCAAGGCTTGGACAGCCGCGAGGGCAGCACCTTTCGTTTGCCCATAGGCCATCACGCCGGGCAGTGATGGCACCTCGCCGATCCAGCGGCCATCTTCCTCTTGTTCTAACTCGATTTTAAATTGAGTAACCTTTGCCATGAGTATCCTCTAAGTCGTTCAACTAGTGCTAGGCTAAGCCCCACTCGGCTAAAAATCAAGTAACTCTCTGAAGGGGGTTAGGACGCGGCCAGGTGTCCCTCTATATTGCCCTAAGACATTGCTGTGCCAGGATGTCGAGCGTCGATTGGTCGGGTTGCCCGTCGAAGTATTTCTCCAGCGCGTTCTTGAAGAGGGTGTTGTCAGTGGTGGCGGCTGAAAACAAGGTCATGCAGGACCGGAATTTGAGATAGTCGGGATAGCCGAAGATCTCCTCGGCGCTGCGACCCTCCACATTCAGAACAAGCTGGGTACACTCTCGGAGTCTCTGACCCAGGACTGGGTGTTGCAGATAGGCTTTGGCCTCTTCAAGCGAGGCGATGGCGAATTGTTGTGCCATGCTGCTGTGGCCAAGACCGGCGGTTTGCGGAAAGATAAACCAGATCCAGTGACTGGACTTTCTCCCGGCTCGGAGCTCAGCGAGGACTGTGTCGTACACGCGCTACTCGTTCCTATATGTCACAGTAATGAAGGTTTGACGAGCAGAGTTTAGTGCGGGAAAGGGGTGTGCTTCCATTCGGCGGGATTTCGGCGAGTTTCGATGTGTTAGCTTATGAAAGCCGCTTAGTCTCCAATGCTTTCCAGAAAGCAGAGTTTATTAGAAACTTTGCACCTCCTGCTGCTCTTTTGTTTTCAATCAACCCCTTTAATTTCTTAAAGTCATACAGTACGTGATAAATGAATGTCACTTCACCTGTCCCGCGAATAAGTCCTAAAAAGCCGTACCAAATGAGTAGATCAAAGACCTTCTGTAAGTTACTTTCTTCTATCTTTCTTCTTAGAAAGAGTAATACCTGTGTCTCTGTTAATTCATTTTCGCATTCAAGGAATTCGTAAAGAATATTTTGCGCTCCTGGGAACACGTCTCGTATTTCAAGTGACATCTCATTGAGCAGTACATTGGAGAACGTGGTCTCACCGGCCTCAATGTCTGCCACTTGAATTTTGTCATGACCTAAATTAACTGCATGGCTCCTACAGAGTCGAAGTAGATCTATCAGTGACCGTGGCCGCATAAGGCTACGGTCTATAATGTATTGAGAAGTTTCAGATCCTTTGATATGTGAAACACAAGCCTGCAACCACAAATCTTCAAACTTTAGCGTGTCATCTTGGAGATTATAGGTAAACCGCCTACGAAGCAGTTCTCTGAGTAGATCCTGATCTGTCCAATCCAATGTGATCTGAGCTGCTTTCCCGCGGTCAGGGGAAGAATCAATGAGCATTTCATAGACGTCGTTTCGAATGAAAACAACGCCGTGGCACAAAATGTGACGTTTCCCGAGCTGCTGCTCAATCTTAGTAAGTGCTTCTATTAGGCAGCGTAAAGTAATCACGTCATGAGCTGTAACTCCGAAAGGTGGCCAGCCCTTGTCAAGGTTATCAAATAGAATCCAGAGACCTTCTTTGTGCTTGAGGTAGGTTACGAGTCTATTCCGCAAAGCTGTTACGTCATGACTGTATATTATTTCGGATATTTCTCCTGATGTAAGCTGTTTATTGGGAGTATGAGCGTGATTATGTGCTTCAAATGCATCTCCCATCCGCTGAGTCAGCATTAGCATTCTTTCAGCAAAGTCACCCTCTGAGACATATTGATCCTTACCGTAGGCATCAACGAGTTCTCTATACGGTAGATAGAGGCGTTGGTCTCGCATGTGTGCAGCTTCGTCAGTTTTAAGGATCTTGTGGCATGTCTCTAGAAGGAGAAGGTATTCCCACAATATTGTAATGGTGTGGTTTCTTGATCCTTCTTCCAGATAGTCAAGAACTCGCTCCTTGAATTTTAATAATTGGAAACCTTCGGGGCGTAAGTCGAGCACGACCAATTTGCCAAAGTCACGCAGTCGATTTCGCAGCTGGAAAAAGAGCGCAGTTTTTCCAGTGCCTTTCCGCCCAGAAACTATTCTTACCTCGCCCCGGCTTGTACGCCGAAATTCGTCTGTCTCCAGGTAATATCCGGCTAAGTCTGGCACCTCATTCTCTGCGGAAGACGAACCTAAATTGAGTTTAGCAACGAAAGTTTTCGGCTGAATTGGGAGGGGTGGCGCAATCAGTTGGTAGAGTGCCATCACTTTGGGGGAGAATTCTGCAATATGCTCATCAATCTGATTAGGGAAACTGACAGAATAAACAAGGTCGCGACAGTCTAGTGGAACAGGTTCATTTCCTAGCTGAATAAGTAACAGTGGTTTATCAAGACCCATCGATAATCCAGCAATAAACGCTGCGCGAATGTTATGAACTTCAGCATCAACTCTGCTGGATGGTAGTAACAATGTAACAACTCCAAGAGACTGAGCCACTTCGTCTATGGCGTCTGCGGCTCCAAGCCGACCATGCTCTTGCGGGTCATAGGTGCGCTTTTCCAGACGTGCCTTTGCTAGGCAAGAAATCACTCTGATTTCAGAATCCGCTTTTACCTTTGGTAGGACTAAGTAAATTGGCACCGGGCGATTCAGAGTTGTTCTGTCGATGATCAATGGGTCAAGGTCATCAATGGAAGTGATAATTCTTGAGAGTTCTACAGAGTTTGCATAGCTCTGATAGCCCAAAGTGTCAAAAATTCCCACCTCTCTTCTTAGGTCATCGTTTCCTATCAACGATGTATTTCTAAGCAGGATGACACGTTTGTTTCTGCCTATCGCATAGCCAATTTCGAATACAACGTTGAAATTGAGATAAGTGATGTCTGCGAGTAAGCAGTTGCCATCTTCAATTCTGGTGAGAATAGGGCTCAGTAGGAATCTTCCAGCGATATCATTTTCTTCCCAAGAAGAAATGGACGTTTCGGTTTGACTTAGAGTTGTCTGGATAGCTTGTCCGACAGTAACAGGATTGGAAGGGTAGGCGAATAAGCCGACGGGTTTGTCCATAAGACCTTCTGCAAAGGATAGTAACTTAAAGGACTTATATCATCAACAACAGGACCCTTCTTTACTAGGCGGGAAATAAAAGGGGACAGGCTGAATAAATGATCACCGCGCTCAGCTATGCTGATCCCACGTACCGCACTGTTTGATCGCCCAGAACACCGTTTTCTTGAGCTTCCTAAAGAGCGTAAGGGATCTTGACACCATTTCTGGTTTCCTGCGTCTCACTGTCAATCTGTGATCGTCAAGCCATTCCAGGGTGTCATCGAAGGCCTCAATACCACGTCATATCGAGCTGGTCGCCTTCCTGGTTAGACGCGTGTCAGCTTTGTTCGCCGACTGGATAACTTTGTCTTTCGTGAGACTTTGGAGACGAGGGGGAACTTCTCAGGGGATTGAATAGACGCGACAGCAAGATCGATATCGAGAGCGGGCCAATAGAGGTGATGTGGTTGTGGCCATTCGACGTTGATGATTTCTTCTACCGAAGCGCCTTTGAACCAGGGAAAGGCCTTGAATGCGACAAAGAGCTCTTGGTCGGTCAGTAAGACCCAGAAGCCATGCTTCGAGATGTTGGTGACCTCAGCTCCCGAAATGTTCTTCCCAAGCGTTGCAGATTTCACCTTTGCGCTCCTCGATGATGGCCTTGGCCGAACGGAGCTGTGTGGTAGACATTCCGAAGCCCGCGTATCATGGCCTCATTTCGTACCGGTACGGCACATGTTCCGCAGTTAGATTCTCAGCAGTAGCAAGTCTACCTGTTGCCAGTTAGGGACGCAAGGCATGCAAGCTCAGCTGTACTGATCCCAGGTGTCGCACTGCTTGATGGACCAGAAGACGGCCTCTTTCAGTTTCTTGAGTGTCATGTTGTCGGGATCGCGAATGGCCTGGAGTTTTTTGTCCAGGTCGTAGAGTGGTTGGATCGAGCGCTTATCGGGAATCTTGCCGAACGCCGACGCAATCTCCGTCAAGATCATCCAGTCGGTCTTTGAATTTTGAAGCTTTGCGAGCAGCGGTAGGACCCCAGACGCATCGCTGTTGATGCTTTACTCAGGGAACATTTGTTGAGCTGGGTTTTTGGACTCCAATGCTGTGAGTTCGAGCCCTTCTATTTCTTGGAGCGATTTTCCGGCAATCGCTTGTAAGTCCCCATACATGCCAACAGTCGCTTGCATGACCCGTTCGATCTGTTCCTCTCGTTTGGCCCATTGTTTCGTGATGGCCTTTTTCTCTCTATCCAGATCTTCCTGCATGGACGAGAACGCCTCAACGATGGCTTCGACTCGATGGCGGAACCGTGGTCCGGTGAGATACTGGTAGACCATTTCGGTCTTGGTCTGTTGGCCATCAAGTGCCTGCCGGGCTGAGGCGAGTTCGATTAAGGAATGGCGGAGAGCGACTGCCAGGGAGAACACGGACTTTGCATTCGTGACCCAGATTCCATCGACCAAGTCAAAAGACTCGACGTCCTTGGGAAGAGTCTGGCTGACGATAATAGCAATGTCTGCTTTCGCCGTTCGCTGGTCGTCCCGGAGCTTGACCAACCAGCCATCACTCCAATTCTTGGTTCGCTTGGATTCCCATAAGATGGTTCCACAGAGCTGACCGAGAGGACCCATGACCCGCTGGAGGGCATCGCCGCCGAATTCACCTTTGGGGACAGGCTCGACCGTGTCTCTCGGAAACTTGGTCCTGAGCACAGCTTCCAGCTCGAGTTCCTGGACCTCGCCTTGGAGTTGCTGCGATCCCTGTTCCGCCCTGCGTTTGAGTTCTTCGATCTGGGTCTGCATGGAGGCGATAGTTTGTTCCTTCTCCAGCACCTTGAGCTTCAGGCTCTCTTCTGCCTCTTTTTTCGCCTGTTCGCGGGTAGCCAGCAATCCATCCTGCACCCGCTTTTCGACCGTGAGTTCCAGCTCGCGTTTGGCATCATCCAACTCGCGTTTTTGTCGGATCAGATCGGCCTGTGCTTTCTGAGCCTCGGCGAGTTTGATATCGCGCTGGGTAAGGACCTCTTGGAGTTCGGTCAATTCTCGTGCCTTTTGATCGATATCTGATTGCAGGGCCAGTTTCGCCTTCTTGGATTCCTCGCTGGCAATTCTTGTCCGTTCCACTACGAGCTTCTCGGCAACCTGATCGTCGATGGCCTGCTTAGCCTTCGTGACCGCTTCTTCTCGCTCGCGCAGCACTTCTTCCTTTTTGGCTATGTCTGAATCCTTGAGCGCGAGTCGCTTTTCGTAGTCGCGACGCGTTGATTCGATCAAGGGCGCGGCAAGGGATTCGGTCAGCTTGATCTCTGTTTTGCAGTTTGGGCAGATGATCGTTGGTTCTGTCATGAAGTCCTGCTCCGGCTAGTAGCTTGGATGGCCACTGTCCTACCCCTCTGGGGAGTAGAAAGCAAGATTACACAAAGAGGGAAGCTCAAGGGGAGTGTCGCTACGATAAATTTTCAGTTAGGCCAGTACGGCTGCGAGGCGTCTCAGTCGCTCACAGTTTATCCCGTTCAGTCGGTGAGGCGGTGGGGATGTCCTGCTTGAGGCCGCCAGTAGGACTTCTTCGGTCCGCTCCACCGGAATGACGGCGAGCTTGTTGCGTCCTTCCATCGGCAGATTATCGGATTAGGCTGCTGCCTTTTTGACCCGGACTTCTGCCCGATGACCGGTCGCGGCCAGGACCCGAATCAGCACATCGGTCGAGACCCCGTGGGTATTCCCGTTTGCAATCGCTAGATGGATCAGCCGACCGGCTTGAATGATTTTGGCCAGGCGACGGTGAGTTCCGACCGAAATTCCATTTCAGCGTTATCCGCCGCGGACAAACCCAGCGCGTGCCCCAGATCTTCGGCTTATCGAACCGTCACTCGTTTGCTGGATCTAGTCGTTGCCATTGGAGAAATTGCAACAGGTAAGCTCAGCTATACTGATCCCACATATCGCACTCGCCTTCCTGGTTAGACGCGTGTCAGCTTTGTTCGCCGACTTGAGGCCTTTGTCTTCCGGGAGACTTTGGAGACGAGGGGGAACTTTTCAGGGGATTGAATGGACGCCACAGCAAGGTCGATATCGAGAGTGGGCCAATAAGAGGTGATGTAGTTGCGGCCATTCGACGTTGATGATCTCTTCTACCGAAGCGCCTTTGAACCAGGGAAAGGCCTTGAAGGCGACAAAGAGCTCTTGGTCGGTCAGTAAGACCCAGAAGCCATGCTTCGAGATGTTGGTGACCTCAGCTCCCGAAATGTTCATCCGGCGCACCATGGCCTCACTTCGTACTGGTACAGCGCATGTTCCGCCGTGAGATTCCCAGTACCGGCAAATCTACTTGTTGCCAGTCAGGGACGCAAGGCATGTAGGCTCAGCTGTACTGATCCCACGTGTCGCATTGCTTGATCGACCAGAACACCGCTTCTTTGAGCTTCTTCAGCGTCATATTGTCCGGATCTCGAATGGCCTGTAGTTTCTTGTCCAGATCATAGAGAGGTTGGATCGACCGCTTGTCGGGGATCTTGCCGAGGGCCCAAGCGACTTCGGTCAAGACAGTCCAGTCCGTCTTGGGGTCTTGCAGCTTCGCTAGTAACGGCAGGACGACCGATGCGTCCCCATGGAGGCCTCCGAGTTGGCCTAAGGATTTTGCTGCCGCGGTCTGCACCTCCAGCTGGGGAGAGGTGTTCATCAGCTCAACGAGCAGCGGGATGCCGTCTCTGCCGAGGTTGCCAATTGCGGAGAGCGCTTGCCTGGCCAGATCGCGGTCTTTGAGCGCTTCCTTCAGCTTCGGCATCGCTTCATCGGCCTGCATGTCTCCCAGAAGCGCGATAATTTTCAGCTTCCTGGCTTGAGTAGTATCTGACGAGTCGAGCAACTTGAGTAGCCGATCCGAGTGACCCCATTCCGCCGCCAGCAACAGGGGGAACTCATACTTCTCCAAGGCTTCCTGGAGCTTCGTCATTGCGTGCCGGCCGGCATCCGGGGCTTGTGCCGCTTGGGCGGCAGCCACGGCATCCTGGAACTCCGTGCGCACTTCCTTTTGCCACTTAATCTTCATGCCTCCGAGCAGGTAGGTCAGCTGACAGGCGGGGCCTTTCCAGAGCCGAGATGGGGCATCGGGCAGGTCGGCATCTCCCCCTGTCACGGCCGTGCCTTCCCAGGTCTTGCGTTGTTCGCATTTCACGCGAAGGACGACGTCATGAGCTTGCTCAGAACTTCGAACGGCCTTGTATCCGGCTTCGGCCAGCCGTTGCGCGACGGTGTCGACGAGGGGGGCGGAGTCCGTCGTGCCCTTGTCCGTGAGGGCCAGCACGTCGACGAAGACGGTCTGGATTTTCTCCAGTTGAACCCGTTGTTCCGGTGTAAAGTACTCACGGTAGGCCAACCCGGGAGACGCAAGCAGACTCAATGCAAAAATGGAGAAGAGTATTGGTACGACAACCATACGGAATGGATAACGCATCTCTTCACTCCACTCCCGCTCGTGCCACCTAGTTCAGGTGGTATGAGGCGCTGACAGGGCGCGCCGGAACTTTTTGTCGACTGAATTGTAGTATACACCCGCAAGCTCCTCCGACGGTGTCTGTCGATATTCATTGCGGAGAAAGTGATATTGACAGTCCGTCATTCCCAATGCTACCTTCGCGAGCTCTGCTTCGTGACTTTCACGAAACTTTCAGGTCCGTCTACATAATGTAAGTGAGTCGAGAACGGTGATTAAAACAACAGTTGCGCGACGTTACGCACAGGCCCTCTTCGAACTTCTTGACCAATCCAGCATCGAAGTGACGCGGAATGCTCTCGATAGCCTGGGGCAGGCTCTAAAGGAGTCTGACCAGCTTCGACATGTCGTGGCGTCACCCGCGTTCAGTGTGGAGGAAAAGATCTCGGTGTTGCAGGGGCTGGCTGAAAAATTAGGATGTCCACAGGCCGGTCAGGCATTTCTTGGACAATTGGTGAAGAAGAGCCGGATCGGGTTCTTGCCTGAGATTGCCGTGGCGTTTGGAAAATTAGTGGATCAGGCAAAGGGTACTCAGGCGGTGACGGTGTCGTCCGCAATGGCACTGCCCAGTACGGAACAGGATCGGATTAAAGCGCGGCTGCGGGACACACTCAAACGCGAAGTGGATGTCACGTTTCAGACCGACGCGAGTCATCTTGCCGGGCTGCAGATCCGCATCGGCAGCACGGTGGTCGACAGCACCGTCCAGGGTCGCCTGCGCGACCTGCACGTGGCGTTGACACGAGAATAAAAGGAGTCGTCATGCAGATCAGGGCCGAAGAAATCAGTGCGATCATCAAGGAAAAAATCAAAGGCTTCGACAAGCAGGTCGATGTCAAGGAAACGGGCTCGGTCATTCAGGTCGGCGACGGTATTGCCAAGGTCTACGGTCTGGATGGGGCCATGGCCGGAGAGATGCTGGAGTTCCCTGGTGGACTCTATGGCATCGCGCTCAACCTGGAAGAAGACAATGTCGGGGCCGTGTTGATGGGTGACGACGTCGGCATCAAGGAAGGCGACCCGGTCAAGCGCACCGGTCGCATCGCGGAAATTCCGGTCGGCGAAGCGCTCGTCGGTCGTGTCGTCAATGCCATCGGTCAGCCGATCGACGGCAAGGGGCCGATCCAATCCCCGCATCATTCCCGGATCGAGGTGGTGGCCCCCGGTGTGAATACGCGGCAATCCGTCCGAGAGCCTCTGCAGACCGGCATCAAGGCCATCGACGCCATGATTCCGATCGGCCGTGGTCAGCGTGAGTTAATCATCGGTGACCGCCAGACCGGCAAGACGGCGATTGCGGTGGATACGATTATCAATCAAAAGGGTCTGGGCGTTTTCTGTATTTACGTGGCCGTCGGTCAGAAGCGATCAACAGTGGCCCGCGTGGTGAAGACGCTGGAAGAAAACCATGCGATGGAGTACAGCATGGTCGTGTCGGCGAGCGCCAGCGACCCGGCCCCGATGCAGTTTCTGGCCCCGTTCGCCGGTGCGGCCATCGGAGAATACTTCCGCGATAACGGCAAGCATGCGTTGATCGTCTACGACGATTTGTCGAAGCATGCCGTGGCCTATCGCCAGCTCTCGCTCTTGCTTCGCCGGCCTCCGGGACGCGAAGCCTATCCGGGCGATGTGTTTTATCTCCACTCACGCTTGCTTGAACGGGCAGCGAAACTCAGCGAAAAACTCGGGGGAGGAAGCCTTACTGCCTTGCCGATCATTGAAACGCAAGCCGGTGACGTGTCGGCCTATATTCCCACGAACGTCATCTCGATCACGGACGGGCAGATCTACCTTGGAAGCGATCTGTTCTATTCCGGTATCCGCCCGGCGATCAACGTCGGACTCTCGGTCTCCCGCGTCGGCGGATCCGCTCAGATTAAAACGATGAAACAGGTGGCCGGTACGCTCCGGTTGGACTTGGCTCAATATCGTGAAATGGCGGCGTTTGCCCAGTTTGGAAGCGAGCTCGACAAGGCAACGCAGCTGCAGTTGGCTCGTGGCGTACGCATGGTGGAGTTGCTCAAGCAGGGGCAATATAAACCGATGCCGGTCGCGGATCAGGTGCTCTCCATCTACGCCGGTACGCAAGGATTCCTGGACGACGTGGCGGTGGACAAGGTTCAGCAGTTTGAGGCGGATCTCTTGCATTACATTCAACAGAATCATCCGGATCTGAAGAAGGAAGTGACAACGATCAGCAAGATCGACGACAAGGTCGGTGGCCGGTTGAAAGAGATTATCTCGACCTTCAAGCAAAAGATGGGATACGGAGCCAAGTAGCTACGCACGTATGGTCGTTTCTCGTGACGCGTGAAGCGTCCGAACGCGAGATACGAACGACGAACGACGAGATACGAAGAACATGCCAAGTTTACAAAGTTTACGCCGTAAGATTTCAGCCTTTAAGAATACCCAGAAGATTACCAAAGCCATGAAGATGGTGGCTGCGGCCAAGCTGAAACGGTCTCAGGACCGCATTTTAGCCGCGCGCCCCTATGCGCATAAAATGCGTGGAGTGCTGAGTAACCTGAGTCAGCGTGTGAACCGCTCTTCTCATCCTCTTTTGCAGAAGCGTGAAGGGAAGAAGGTCGAAGTGCTTGTGGTGACGAGCGACCGAGGGCTCTGTGGCGGCTTCAACGGCAATATCGCACGCAAGAGTTCCGAATTCGTTCGGCAGTGTGAAGCCCGAGGGCTGCAAGTGAACTTGAGCATCATCGGTCGCAAGGGACGCGACTACTTTCGTCGCCGTGCATGGCCGATTCGACAAGAATGGACCGGTGTCTTCGATAAGTTAACGTTCGAGCATGCCATCGATATCGGCGGCGACCTTACGGATAATTTTGTCAAAGGCACCTACGACGAACTCTACGTCGTGTACAATGAATTCAAGTCGGCCATTCAGCAGCGGGTGATTGTCGAAAAGCTCTTCCCGATCGACGCCCAAGAGGAATTCAGCGCGGCGTCCACTGAAGGCCCTCTGAGCGGGAGCTATCTCTACGAGCCGGAAGAGGCGGAGTTGTTGGCTGCCTTGATCCCGAAGCATTTTCAGATACAGGCCTACCGGATTTTGTTGGAGTCTGCAGCAGCCGAGCATGGGGCGCGCATGGCCGCGATGGACGGGGCTACGCGCAACGCGGGGCAACTCATCAAGAAAGTCACATTGTATTACAACAAAACCAGGCAAGCGGCGATTACGAAAGAGTTGATGGATATTGTCGGCGGTGCCGAAGCATTGAAGTAAGAAACTAGTTCTGAGTGTTGGGTATCGAGTGCTGAGTCGCATCAATCATCTTCTCTCAGCACTGCACACTCAGGGCTCAGCACTTGAGCAAAAGGGGTGAACTCGTGAGTACAGGAAAAGTGATTCAAGTCATCGGACCGGTCGTGGACGTGGAGTTTCCTCCCGGCCAACTGCCCAACATTTACAATGCGATCAACGTCACGCAAGACGAGAATAAAGCGGCGGGCAAGCCGGCGGTCAAGATTACCCTCGAAGTGGCTCAGCATCTCGGTGAAAATCGGGTGCGCGGGGTGGCGATGTCCTCCACCGACGGTCTCACGCGTGGGATGGAGGTTCAGGACACAGGGGCTCCGATCTCAGTCCCAGTCGGTCGTGAAACGCTCGGTCGCCTCATCAACGTGCTCGGTGAACCGGTCGATGAAAAGGGTCCGATCAAGTCGAAGAAGATGTACCCGATCCACCGTCCTGCTCCTAAGCTTGAAGATCAAGAGACAAAGACTGAGGTACTGGAAACGGGTATCAAGGTGGTGGATCTTCTCGAGCCGTACAGCAAGGGTGGAAAAGTCGGACTCTTCGGTGGTGCCGGTGTCGGAAAGACCGTCATCATCATGGAGCTCATCAATAACATCGCTTTGCATCACGGCGGGTTTTCCGTGTTCGCCGGCGTCGGTGAGCGGACCCGTGAAGGGAACGATCTCTGGCACGAAATGCAAGAGTCGAAGGTCATCGATCCTGACGATTTCACCAAGTCCAAAGCGGCGCTGGTCTATGGACAGATGAACGAGCCTCCGGGAGCTCGGTTGCGCGTGGCCTTGACCGGTTTGGCCGTCGCCGAGTTTTTCCGTGATGAAGAGAATCAAGACGTGCTGCTCTTTGTCGACAACATTTTCCGGTTCACGCAGGCTGGGTCTGAAGTGTCCGCATTGCTCGGTCGTATGCCCTCAGCGGTCGGGTATCAACCGACCCTCTCCACCGAGATGGGTGCGCTGCAAGAACGGATTACCTCCACCAAGCGAGGTTCGATTACCTCCGTTCAGGCCGTCTATGTGCCGGCCGACGACCTCACCGACCCGGCTCCGGCCACGGCCTTTGCCCACTTGGACGCGACCACGGTGTTGTCCAGACAGTTGGCTGAGTTGGGCATCTACCCGGCGGTTGACCCCTTGGACTCCACGTCGCGTATTCTTGATCCTCAGGTCATCGGCGAGGAACATTACAAGGTCGCCCGCGGTGTTCAATCCGTCCTACAGCGTTATAAGGATCTTCAGGATATCATTGCGATCCTCGGGATGGATGAGTTGTCGGAAGACGACAAGATGGCCGTGGCGCGTGCGAGAAAGATCCAACGCTTCCTCTCGCAACCCTTCCACGTGGCCGAAGCCTTCACCGGCGCGCCTGGTAAGTACGTGAAGCTCAAGGATACGGTTCGAAGCTTTAAGGAGATCCTTGACGGCAAGTACGACCACCTGCCGGAGCAGGCATTTTACATGGTCGGGCCTATCGAGGAAGCCATTGCGAAAGCGGAAAAGATGGGAGTGAAGGTATAGGGAGTGAAAAGTAAACAGTGAAAGGTGAAACGAAGTAGCAGAGGTTTCGGGAAGTCACCTTTTACCTCTAACTTTTCACATTTCACGAGGAATACATGCCAGGGAAGTTCTTATTAGAAGTTGTGACGCCGGAAAAGCTCCTGTTGAGTCAGCAGGTGGACGAAGTGATTGCGCCTGGTTCAGAGGGAGAATTTGGGGTGCTGCCGGGCCACTGTCATTTCCTCTCGACCCTCAAGATCGGTGAGCTTCGCTATCGGGTCGATCATGAGACGCATTCGATGGCGGTGCTGTGGGGATTTGCGGAAGTCACCCCGACCAAAGTCACCATCATGGCGGAGGTTGCTGAGAAAGCCGAAGATATTGATGTGGAGCGGGCCGCCGCCAAGGTGGCTGAAGCCGAGCGTCGACTTCAGGCCGGCGGCTTGCCTTCCGAGGTCAAAGAAGCCCAGGTGAGTCTTGAAAAGGCTCGCCTGCGCAAAAAAATTGCCGAGCGTGCCAGAAAAGCAAGCCACGCCTAATCTCACGGTTTCACCCTACGCCTTCTTCTATCCATTCTTCTTATCCTCTGACCACGGGGCAGGGCCAGCGTTACCCATCTTGCTGAGCGAGGCTTCAGCTGAAAACATGTCGCATCCCATAAGCTGGCAAGCGATATGATCACGGAATTTCTCATTACGGCAGGAGAACAGCCGAAGCGGCTGGATGTTTTCCTCGTCGGCCGCGAGCGGGACACCTCCCGGTCGGCGTTGCAGCGGTTGATTGAATTGGGTCGGATACGGGTCAATGACCAGGCTGTGAAGCCGAGCCACAAGATCAAACCCGGGGACAGGATCACCATGGATGTCCCGAAACCGGAACCGCTTGCCATCAAAGGAGAGGCCATTCCACTTGAGGTCATGTTCGAGGATGAGTCCCTTCTGGTCCTGAATAAGCCGCCCGGTATCGTGGTCCATCCCGCGCCGGGG
Source organism: Nitrospira sp. BLG_1 (assembly GCF_047338595.1). NCBI lineage: Bacteria > Pseudomonadati > Nitrospirota > Nitrospiria > Nitrospirales > Nitrospiraceae > Nitrospira > Nitrospira sp. BLG_1. The sequence continues at coordinate 80,142 of NZ_JBLFBO010000006.1, read as the reverse complement.
AATTGGAGCGGGACGCTGGTGAATGCGCTGTTGCACCACTTCCAAACCTCGGGTGGGACGATTTCAACAATCGGTGGAAAGGAACGCCCCGGGCTGGTGCATCGTCTGGACAAGGAAACCTCTGGCGTCATGGTAATCACGAAGACTGATACTGCCCATCGGGCCCTTGCAGCTCAGTTCAAACTCCACACGATTACCAGAGTCTATGAAGCGCTGGTCTGGGGGGTTCCCAAAAAGGGACGAGGAGTGATTGATCTGGCCATTGGGCGAGATAGTAAAGACCGAAAGAAGTTCTCATCACGAACGACGAGTCCCAAGGATTCTGTCACCGAATATGTGGTGACCCGACGGTATGGTAAGATGGCCGCACATGTCTTGCTCTATCCGCAAACCGGAAGGACGCACCAGTTGCGGGTGCATCTGACCTCACTGGGTCATCCCATTCTGGGCGATCGCACCTATGGCGGCAACAAAGTGATGGCCCTGGCGGACATTGAGATCCCACGGGTGATGCTTCATGCCAGGACGCTGGGCTTTGCCCATCCCACTGCAGCCACCAGAGAGGAATTCACGAGACCGTTCCCTGCCGATATGGAGCGCGTGGTTCATGCGTTCGAGCAGCTGATTGCACCGGGGGATCAAATGCCTGCTGGTGCCATGCCTGTAGGAACAGCCGATGAGGAGCCATGCTGACGGCAGAGGTATTGGATGCCATCGGTGGTCTCACCGCCCATGTCAAAGCTTATGCCGCGACGCTACCCTCCATCGTGCATCTGAAGGCCGTACCGTCCGGCGTAAAACCTTCTGCGGAGGCGATGGACAGTTATGAGGTGATCGTCACACGAACACAACGTCAAAGTGCGGGCACTCCCTACAAGGGCCTCAATGAATCCTTGGTCTGTTCTTTGGAAGCCTTCGAGCAAGGCAATCTGATCGGCACCGTCCAAGCGCTCCTGACCGTCATCGACCAGCTCGAACGCATGCAACGGGATACAGAGATTGAAGTCGGACGAGTGGACGAGAAGCGACTCACGGAATACCGCGTTGCCCTCCGGAAAGTGCTTCCCGGGAATCAGCCGGAATTAGCAGAAACGGGTAGAGGCTCGTAGGGGACAGTGGTGAGTGATGGGTACTGAGTTCTTCGTTCTTCCGAGAAGCTCAGCTCATCCCTCAACACTCGCGACTCAACACTCGTAGACGTGGCTAGTGCCCCATCTTTGGTCCTAACGCATTGGATCCGGTCGTGACCAGCTTGAATCGCGCAAGGGTCCCGCAGTGAGGACACTTCGCGCGAACCGTTTCAGCGTCGAGTATCTCGTACTCTTCCGCTCGTAACCACATGAGTTGGAAGCATTTGGAACAGGTACGGACTTGCGTTGACATTGGTTTCCTCGTACACTCCAGATCAATCCGAGGGATACTGTAGTATAAGATGCCTCCAACCCTCAAGCCTGCTGTTACCTATTCTCATCATGAACTTCCTGAAGTGTCTCAGCTTCTAGGACTCTTTCGTCAGGCTCCATGGGCGAAGGATCGGACCCTGGCTGACGCCAAGGAAATGCTTGAGCATACGGATCTCGCGATTTGTGCCCGGGATAGCGAGCGACTGATTGGATTTGGACGCGTCCTCACGGATTTTGTCTATCGGGCGACGATTTGGGATGTGATTGTCGATCGGGCCTATCAAGGGCAGGGGATTGGCACAGAGATCGTCAAACGGATTCTTCATCACCCTCAACTGCAACGGGTTGAACTGGTTTGGCTTTGTACCAGACGCCCAGGTTTCTATGAGCGACTCGGCTTCAGTTCCAAAGAGCAGACTGGTATGGTCTGGAGCCGAAGCAAGAACAGCCGATCTGAGTAAGAACCACCGATAACAATGTGCGGTCTCTTACTCGGTGATGAGTGAAGATCCTGCCGTCAGCTTCGGTCTTGTTTCACGCTTAGAAGAACATCTTCCCGCCAAACAAGAACCCAAACGAAGAGGCGTTCCAGTCGTTGTTCCGGCCACCGGTGCCAGTTGTATGCCCATCGTTGCGTTTGTAGGCCCATTCCACGTTAAGGGCGAACCGTTCGTTGAGTTTGTAATCAGTGCCCCATCCCAATCGCCAGGCGAAGGTATTACTTGGGCTAATCCGAACTGCGGTCTCCTCGCCAAAGCTGTTCACGTTGACGCCGAAGCTCATATTCACATAGGGGCTGAGCGAACCTGATCTGGCTGGGCGTATTTCAATAGTCGGTAGAACTGAAACCGTGTCCTGGTGCCCAAGGTCCACGTCCGGCTGTTCCACGCTCACTCCATGGCGCTCCCATTCGAGCATCATGCCCACCAAGAACCAGGTATTGAGGCTGTACATCGCTTGGAAGTTCACCAGCGGACCAATTGAAGTAGAGGTCTCTTGCGACAGCTGTTGAGTCAGTGGTGCGAATCCGGCACGAACGCCAAGTACCACCCTGCCGGCCTCAATTCCTCCAAACTCTTGTGCGGAAGCGGTCGTGGAAAAGGGAAACAGTGAGAACAACACAATGAACAGCACGGCAGCCACGAGCTCTTTGACCCATTGCCCACGCATACCACACCTCCGTATCCCTGGTGTAAGGAAACCCCTTGAGCTGCCAAGCCGAGAAGGCCCGTCACTCCTGGTGTTGATGACACTGTCGAGACGACTACGATCCAATGCTTTGGACAACTCGGCATACCATCCAGTGATGATGGCAGTACTTCATAGAGCTTAACACGGTGGCTAATGAGAGTGAACGATTTCGGTGCGTCTTACTCGCTTAGGTGAGAAGAGAACCGCCGCAAAGAATATGGCGGTCGCCAGCAGCACAATCGCCGGCCCTGAGGGAACGTCCCAGATGGCGGAAATCAAGACTCCTAGGACCGAGGTTGTGATTCCGAAGCCTGCAGAATACAGGGTTAAGGTCCTCAGGCTATGTGTGAGTTGATAGGCCGTCGAAGCCGGAATCAGAATCATGGCAAAGACGAGAATGGCCCCCACTGTCTTGAGCGACACCACGACGGTGAGCGCAACGAGCGTCAGCAACAGAAAAAACATCTGCCGAGCCGGAACGCCGGAAGCTTCGGCCATTTCCTGATCGAACGCAATGAAATAAAGTTCTTTGGCAAACAGGAGCAGCACGCTCAACACCAGCACGCTCAACGCACCGATGATACGCAGCTCTTCGGGTGTGACGGAGAGCACGCTGCCGAAGAGATATCCATAGACCTCGGCATTGTAGCTCTTCATCAGTCCGATAAAGAGGATGCCTAGTGCCATGGTCATCGTATAGAGAATCCCGATGGAGACATCGAGTTTCATCCGGCCTCGTTCCTCAACCCAGCCGGTGATCCAGACTGTCGCCAAACCAAATACAATCGCTAGGAGCAGTGGTGGCCAGCCCATCAAATAGCCTAGTGCCACCCCTGCAAAGGCAGCGTGGGATGTTCCGGCACCGACGAAGGCGAGTCCCCGTAGGACAACAAACACACCGATGATCGAACAGAGCCCACCGACCATTGCCGCAGCGAGGAGAGAGCGTTGCATGAAGTCATAGGCGAGGAGGTCAAGCATTGCTCTTAAGGCCCAACGAGTGGAGACTTGAGAAGTACCACCGTATGTGATGATGTTCGAAAGGCAAGCCCATTCGATCCCCATCGCACGAGGCCAGTGTACCTTGTAAATTGTGGTACGGTCGGAACACCCAAATTAGGAATGTCGACGGACCCGAGGAACGCAAGAGAACTCATATCATATACCTGAACAGATGCCGTAGAATCATTGGCTCCTCCTGTCACGAAAAACACCTTGTGAGAAACAGGATCGACTGTGACACTAGAACCTCCTCCGGAGGGATTCCCATCGCGAGTAAAGGAGCCTACAACATTATAGGTTAATGAATCGAGTACATATCCACTTGCCGTATAAATACGACCATTACTGTATTTAAAATCACGACCTGGCCAATTGTCTAACCGGCTGAAGTCTATAAGCGAGAGCCCAGAAGGCGTAACCGAAATCCGTGAAAGTGAGCCGGGGCTGAATGTTCCCAAGGCATATAAAAGAGCACTAGAATCGCCAAATTCGACAAAGTGCACGGATACTGGCCCTTGTGCACCAGATGTATTTGGGAGCTCAGTCCCATCTTGAAAGACGACAGCCTCATACGCTTCGTTGAAATTGCATGAGCCGGATGCAAGGTGCCTGGCCCGAGCCACGACAATACCACGAGCGTTACTCGGTAGAACATCAATGTCCTTACCGCATAGATACTCCTGGGGAGTTGTAGAAGGCGGAGTCCCTAATGGGATAACTAAATTAGACGTCAAGGAAGGCAAGCTCAGTCTTCGAATCGTACTTTCGTTATCAAGACTCACATATAAGAACTGTCCGTTATCAGAAATGGCAATCTTATTCGGCTCATTGCCGACTACGACCGATGTTCCTCGTGCTCGAGTTACGGGGTCTATCGTAATGATGCTGCCCTGACTTCCAGGGGTGGAGGCGTATAGCTTCCCAGAGATCCTGTCGTAGCCAAGATCATTGGTGGCAATGGACAGGGTGTGAACATTGCTAACGGTCACGGGGACCAGATTGCTGCCGCCAAAAACTGAAATATTGGTTGTGCCCATTTGAGCAGCTGTAACCAGACCCGTTTCTGACACACTCGCAACAGATGGGTCAGCGGATTTCCAGAAAAACTGAATTCCAGGAATGGGGTTATTGCTTTGATCAAACGCAGTGGCGCGTAGCTGTAGCGTTTGGCCCTCAGGAAGCGAGACGGATGAGGGGGTGATTTCAATTCGCAAACCACTTCCTTGTCCATTGACAACATATCCAAGTAACTGTTCTGTGATGGAGGCAATAACTGGCCCATCCTCAATCTGAGCTTCCACGATCTCCTTAACTTGGCCAACCCCCGGTACGAGCCACGTGGTGTTGGTTTGTGTGACTGTTGCGGCTCCACCTTTTGTGAAACTCACGATAAACACGGCCTTTAATTCCATGCGTAGGCTTTGGGGAAACGTACCAGCTGGAACCGTTATACTTTCTATGCCGAGCCCTGTTTGAGAAAGCTTGAGCGTATAGCTCTCGTTTGCCCCATCCCCATCTTCGTCATTACCCCAGTCGAGGCCAGTGCGTTCAGAAAGTAGTGTAGTCGTGCCGGTTGCCAATGGGAAATGCACGGCTTGGTACGGAGCTAATTGTCGCGTGACATCGTCGTTAGGATCGTCATTTCCGTATGAAGTGATACCGGTCACTCCCTTTACGCTGTAGCTCTTTTCTGCTCTGTTCTCTCCTTCGTCGTTGGTTTCAGAAAAGATCGTGCTATTCACTCCATGGTTGGGAGCAGGGCCCTGTCCTGAGATAAGAATATTAGTCTCATAGTTTACCGAGGGTGACCCTGAAATAGATCTTGCTCCCTGGTATCGCCAAATGTTCCCGTGTTCGAAAGGGAAAAAGTTTCCGATGTCTCCTGTTCCTTGAGGCGTTTGTCCATTCGTAGCAGCTGCAGCAAGAAATCCTGTTAGCTGAGCATTAGTTCCAACTGTGGTCTTGACGAGGTCTACAGCCTGGTCAATTGATGTTGCTGTCCCAAGGTTCTGTAGGGCGCCGATCAATCCAACTGCACCGCTGATATCGGATGCCTCCTGAAGGGTAAGATTGCTCATAGGTCCACCGTTGAGCGATTGAACTGCCAGTTGATAGGCTGCTTCGGATGCTGGGTTAATATCGGTCACAGTGCCGACAACAAAAGATCGCATCTCTTTCCCGCCGGGGCCAGCCACACGCACCATCAGATCACTTGCGGGCTCCAACCCTAGAGCAGTGAGATTAAAGGAGTACCGTCCTCCAGAGGTCGTCGTTGTCGTGAGCACGCTAAAGTTCGTCGCATTGGCATTAAGTCTAGCCAGTTGAACGATGGTGCTGTCTGGAACATCGACGAGGCCAGTCAATGCTGCATGGGCTTTTGACACAAAGAGATCTCCCAAGTTGTTCTTCTTGAAAAAGGCGACTTGTCCACCTGGGGCCTGAACCGTTCCGGAAACTACGGTCTGTGGTGTGTTCGAAGCAGGAGGAGGTGCTCCCTCTCCGCCGCCACTACTGCAGCTTGAAAGAGAAGCTACGAGACACGCTATGCAGCTGAAGAAGAGTAGACTACGGACAGCATGGTTCATGATTGGCTCCCCCATGAATGAAGGAGGCTATTGTAGGGTTCGTACCTAAGCTTATGCCAATAGAACAGCAGCCTTCAGAAGTAGGGAGATACCACCAATTAGGCTAGTGGTGATGATGGTAGTCTTCGACGATGACGAGATCTTTCTCGGTAATCACAAGTTCTTTCCCGTAGACTTGGTGGAGGATCTCCGGCTTGAGGACTTCGGCTGGGGGACCGGCGGCGTAGAGCCTGGTTTTGAGGAGCACGAGTCGATCCACTCTCGACCGGATCATATTAATATCATGCGTGATGAGCAGCACGGTCAGCTTGAGCTCGTCATGAAGATGCTGGACGAGCTCAATGACGTTGTGCTGCATGGTGATATCCAATCCGGTTGTGGGCTCATCAAGGATGAGTACTTTGGGTTGCTGTGCCAATGCCCTCGCAATAAAGACTCGCTGCTGCTGCCCGCCGGATAGATGGCCGAGCGCCGTATCTTTATGAGATGCCATGTCAACTTGCGCAAGGGCGTCCATTGCGATCTGACGATCCTTCTTCCCGGGTCTCTTCAGCAGTCCAAGGGCACCATAACGTCCCATCATGACGGTCTCAAGAACGGTCACAGGAAAGTTGCGATCAACCACTCCCTTTTGTGGAAGGTACCCGATCTGGGCCCGGTGGTGGCAGCGGAGTTCGCTGCAGGCACAATCAAAGATATGCAGGTGGCCTTCCATCGGCGGAAGCAGTCCTAACACGGCGCGGCAAAGTGTTGTTTTACCCGATCCGTTTGGGCCGATCACGCCAACAAACTCGCCGTCGTAAATGGGCAGGGAAATATCCTTGAGCGCAATCAGCCCAGGAAAACCGAAGGATGCATGATCGAAATGGATAATCGGACTGCGGCCGGTAGACACGGATCCCTCTGTTCTATCCGAAGACATGAATGGATTTCCTGAGCGGCTGCTAGGTGGACTCCAACGCGCCAACTAATTGGAGCACATTGTAACGAAGCATGTCGAGGTAACTGTCAGTTCCCGGAATTCCACCCGGCATCGTGGTCAGCACAACAACACGAGCTTTAGTATCTCGTGACAGCAGTTCCGGAAGCCGTTGGCTCAGCTGAACTTCTGAGGCGATGACCCGAATATGATGGCTGTTAATCTTCGTAATCAACTGCTGAAGGTGTAGGGCGGAGGGTTCTGTCCCGGACTGGGTATGGATCGTGTCGACGATCTGAAAGCTAAATCGCTTGGCAAGGTAGGGCCAAGCCGGATGATGTGCGATGAAACGCCGGTCCGGGAGGCGTTCAGTGCGCTTCATCAGCTCCTGTTGGACGTGTGCAAGTCGTTGCAGATAGGCGTCCTGATTTGCTTGAAAATCGGCTGCATGAACCGGATCAACGTCGATGAGGGCCCGGGTGATGTGGTGCAACATGATGCTGACATTCACGGGATCCAACCAAATATGTGGATTCCCTCCAGATTCGGCGCCATGCGTTCCCGGATGGCTCTCTTCGTGGGCCTCTCCATCGTCAGGAAGAAGCTCAACGCCCTGGGATGTTGTGATGACGCGTAATCTGGTACTTCCGGCATTTTTCACCAACGAGGTGACCCAAACTTCAAGCCCAAGGCCGACCTCGAACAGGAGGTGAGCCTTGCGGACCGCGACCAAATCACTGGGTTTGGGGGAGTAGGTATGTTCGTTTTCATAGCCACTCAGCAAAGACTTCACCTGTACAAACGGGCCACCGACCTGTTCGGTCAGGTCCCTTAAGACGGGAATAGTGACGACGATAGGAATTGGGTCACGAGCGTTTACTATTGGGATGAAGAAGGCAGACCATATAACAAGCGTGAGGAGAGCAAACCCAATACCCCGCATGCATTTGTAGGTGAGACGAAACATCGGCGGCGACCGTAGCATCCAGGTTTTCGCTCTGTCAACGCCATCTTAAGCGCGTCCATCAAGCAGGGCACAGTCCGTGTCGGGATGAGGCGGCAACTTGATCATATGGTCGAGAGCCGAGCAAATCCGGAACCACACTCATGGGTTTTTGCAATCTCTTGATTGGCCCTGGCCATTCGTCTCCTTGACCATCTCCGTGAGTTCGATTAGCGTAGCGCACATAGCCCATGAGACGTGGTATGGTCAGGAAAGGATGTCGCGCATGAAGGTCGTTGGGCTCATGTCGGGAACGTCTGCCGATGGCGTTGATGCCGCATTAGTATCAATTGTTCGGAAAGCAACTCGACTTGAGGTGGAGATGGGAGCATTCTATTCGCTTCCCTATCCGCGCTCGCTCCAGCAGCGACTGCTCTCCGCATCGGTATCAGGGACGGTCGCCGATCTGTGCCATCTGAATGCGCTGCTGGGGGAATGGTTCGCTGATGCTGCGCTGGGAGCGATTCGAGCCGCTCAGTTAACAACCGAAGAGGTTGATCTTATCGGGTCTCATGGCCAGACTGTGCACCATCTGCCGAATGGAATTAAGGATACGCGGGTTGGGGCGATTCGGTCTACCCTCCAAATTGGCGAGCCTGCGGTGATTGCTGAGAGGACTGGAATTACCACGGTCGCCAATTTTCGCCCCCGCGATATTGCCGCTGGTGGACAGGGAGCGCCGCTGACGCCGGGTATCCATGCCTTGCTGTTTCAACATCACCGCCGGGGGCGACTCATTGTCAACCTTGGGGGGATCAGCAATGTCACCTACCTGCCGCGTGGAGCCGGAGGAGACGGGTTGATGGCGTTTGACACGGGTCCGGCCAATATGGTCCTGGATGGCATTATGTTCCGGAGCACGAATGGCCGTTTCACCATGGACCGTGATGGACGCCTCGCGGCCAAGGGGCGAGTCGATTCACGATTGTTGGCCAAACTGTTGGCCTATCCCTATCTCTCTCAGGCGCCTCCCAAATCGACTGGTCGGGAAATGTTTGGGGAGGCCATGCAGACGGAGTTACTCAGCTGGCCGCAGGCGCGCAAGCTATCGGTCGAGGATCTGTTGGCCACCTGTACACGATGGACTGCTGAGGCCGTTGGCACGGCACGGCGCTGGGTCAAGGGTGGGATCGATGAAGTGATCGTCGGCGGAGGCGGAGTGAGAAACCGGGCAATTATGGAGCATCTGAAGGCTGTGTTTGCTCCGGTTCCGGTCACCACCTTTGAGGCGCACGGCTGGGATAGTAAGGCGCTGGAGTCGGTGGCCTTTGCGATTTTGGCCTATCAAACGGTGATGGAGCAGTGCGGGAACGTTCCGGCGGTGACAGGCGCCGCGTCTCCCAGGCTGTTGGGTTGTATTGTTCCAAGTGGGCCGGGATGGTATGAGCGATTACATCCGGGTCGACGGAGAAAGTAAACGACGATGAAGCTTCTACTGCTTGTGACGGTTCTCACCTTGATCATCTTCGGTATCTGGTGGTATCGAAGACAAACGCGCCGAAGCAAGAAAGCGGTGTCCCGCAGTATGATGCCTTCTGATGTCACCCTCAGCCCGACTCCGCTCTTGGCTGAAGACGAAGTCGCGCTCTATAACCTCCTGCGAATGGTCGTCCAAGAACGCTATCTTGTCTTTGCCAAGGTGCCGCTCGGCTCATTTCTCACGGTCGATGCGGGGGGGAAGGAACGAGTCCAGGTCCTCCGTCATCTTGCTCTGAAGCGGGTTGACTTTGCGTTGGTGCACCCAGGGTCCCGTCAAGTTGAGCAGGTGGTGCAGATTGAACCTCAATCCCATGAACTTCATCAGGTGGAATCACAACAAATCATCGAGTCCTTGCTTGATACGGCCGGGATCAAGCTGAGGAAGCTTCAGGCCAAGAGGACGTACCCTCTCGCACATCTCGCCACTCGATTGGAACTTACTGCAGAGGATTAAGATCTGTATCAATCGAGTTGTCCAACGGGGCGGGTGTTGGAATGGCAATGATGGTGGGGAGGTATCTTTGCCGGGATCTCTTGCCTCGCTCGCGCTTCGAGTGCCTCTTCCTTCGGAACCGTCAATCGTTTGATCGCTCAGATTGGAGCTGCGGTGACGATGTGGAGGGCTCTTCGCTGGGGGACAGCGCTTCGACCGCCTTGCGCGCAACTTCTGCTTCGGGACTTTCCGGATATTGATCGATAACACGATCGAACATCAGACGGGCCTTCTCTTGATCTCTCAGTTTGATATAGGTCTGGCCCAGCTTGAGAGTCGAGGCGGCCAACTTTGGGCTGAGCGGGTAATTGGACACGACGTCGTAGAAGGACTGTAGGGCGTCTCGATATCGCCGAGTACGAAACTGGCATTCTCCAATCCAGTATTGTGCGTTGGCTGCCAGTGCGGATTGACCGTGGAGCTCAATGAACAGGCGAAAACCGGCCATCGCCGCTTCGTAGTCGCGGTGTTTGAATTCCTCCATGATGCGATCATAGAGATGACGGGGTGCATCCTGACGCTGCGCAGGGGCGGCAAATGGCTGACCTGCTGAGAAAACAATAACGAGCATGAGGAGGATTCCAATACCTTGTCTCGCAGCCATATCAGGCCTCCATCGGTTCAACCAAAGTCGAGTGGGTTGTAAAGCAATCGGTATGCCCAGCATATGGAGAAGTGGGGGAGGGAAGCGCTGAAAAAACAGGGCCTTGCGTGAGCCTCTGCATGAGAAAACAAGGACATTGTCGGTAACGGAGTATGCAGGACACAGAATTGTACAAGATGGTTTACCTACTCAGATCACCACGATGTAATCACCAGTGCAAAGACCGGAGAGGGTCTTCTCCCGGGAGTGCACTATGTCGAACGGTATCCTGTCACGTGCTGGTCCAATGCATTGGTCCTGATGTTATCCAATGGACAAACCGCCGCATTAGGACCCCGATTGATGTCAACGCCTCACTCGCCCGTCATTGGCCGCTCAGCTCCCCGCGTCTTTTCCAAGAGAGCGCTCGCGAACAGGCACGGCTGAGCGCCAGTGACAGACGACGACCCATCAATCTTGACATGTCGAGGATGGTGAATCGTTAGGAATGTGAAACTGAAACGAGTTGCCGCCTTGTTGTTTCGCGCGGTACATTGCGGCATCCGCATGTGCTAATAGTTCATCGATATCATGGTCGTCGGTCGGATAGATGGTGATGCCGATACTGACGCTGATCACGGCCTGGTGTTCGCCAAGGACGAACGGTTCGGAGAGGGATGTGGTGATGCGTTGGGCCACCAATGAGATATCCTCCTCGCACATCAAGCCTTCTAGGATGATGGTAAACTCATCTCCCCCCATGCGCGCGACGGTGTCCACTTCACGAACACATTCATGGAGTCGTTCAGCCACAACTTTCAACAGTTGATCACCGACACTGTGGCCGAGCGTATCGTTCACGGGCTTGAATCGATCCAGGTCAAGCAGCATCAGTCCCAGCGGCTGCTGGAGGCGCTTACTTCGTGCCATGGCTTGCACGAGTCGGTCCCGGAACAAGCTGCGGTTCACGAGTCCGGTCAGCTGATCGTACTGGGCAAGGTACGTGAGTCGTGCTTCCGCACGCTTCCGTTCGATTGCGTAATGGATTGAGCGGGCCAAGAGTTCCGACGGACCTTCTCCCTTCACGAGATAATCTTGTGCGCCATTCTGGACCGCTTGCAAGGCCAGCGTTTGATCGTTGAGCCCGCTGAGTACAATCAGTGCGATGGTCGGATTCGCCGCATGAATCTGCCGAACCGTTGAGAGCCCGGACCCATCCGGGAGCGAAAGGTCCAAGAGCACAGCATCAAATCGAGCTCGAGCGAGATAGCGGAAGGCCTCACTCAGGCGTGTCACATGGGTGATATTGAATTCTTCCAGATGCCACTCTGCAAGGATATCCTGCGTCAGACGAGCATCGACATCATTATCTTCAACTAAGAGAATCTTGATCATGCCCAGTCCGGGTGGCCCAGCCGCTTACTGCCTACAACTTATTCTGTGGATCTGTATCAAGTATAGCGTAAGGCTCTGATACAACAAGCAAATGGTTGAAGTGGTGACAGCCAACACGGTATTGGAGGAGGACCAAATCTCAGGCCGACGAGAGCGCTACATCAACGTGAGCAGCTGCAGTAAGGGACTATGGATTAGAGAGAGAGGGGAGCAAGGCTTAGTCGCGTGATCACGATCCACGAGAACCGATAGGCAACGGGCCTGGGTATGTTCCGATCGGGGGTTGCTCAGGACCAAACGCCGCTTCACAGGCATACCCTGGTTGAAAGGGCCAGAGAAGTGAACGGCCTACGTCATTCCCTCGGATGTGAATATATCGCAATGTCATACCCATGCGAGCCGCCTCGTCCTTCACCTTTTCAGTACAATCCTCTGCGGAGTAGCCACGGCGTGAAATCAGCAAGGGAACACCGGAGCCACTGAGCACAGAATATTCGTTGATACACCCAGTGAGGCCAAAGAAGAGGCAGAGAAGACCGGTGAGGCGAATGAGCCCTTTTCTCGAAGCCGTCGGGAGATGAGACTCGCCGTCTCTGAACGCCCTGCAGAAGGTCGAATCACTACTCATGCTTAACCATACCACGAAAGCAATGGACCAAGCGACCGGATAGATCTATCACGTGCAAGCCGGTGGAATCGTCATCCTGGTGAATGTGGAGCTGTGAATCAACTCGATATGTGCCGCGATCGGTCTCTATCCAAAAGGTTAAGAATCCTCCTGTTTTATGGGCAATTCCTCATCAACGACCATGAAAGAGACGGGACAACTACTTCTGTATGATCGCTGACGGGAGGAAAAGAGAGGGAGTAACGACTCGAACGGTACGATAGGTTAAACCGGCTTCTCCGCGACATACTCCATGTACTTCCAGAACAGCTTCGCTTCCTCTTCGTTCAGCACCACCGGGGTATTATTCGCGGTGCCGGTCATAAACACCTTGACCGACACCGTATCGTGCCAGGCTTGAACTTCACAATGAGAAACCAAGTCCAGGTTGATGGCGCGGTTTCCGATACGGACAAAATGCATGGCTGATCTCCCATCACCTCAGAGGCGACGGGACAATCATACACGAAGGTCTCTCTGCCTGGAAGTAACGGACTCTTCTCCTTCCCGATGTTCAAACCGATGCCTAAACCTGGAAGAACGTGCCGAGCTGCTCGGCAGGAAGTGCCGACTGTGTTGTCAGGTCATGTGGAGAATGCCCAATAAACCGTGGTTCTCCGCTGGCACGAAAGTTGAGCTGACTGGTCTGGTTATCCCTGGGTTCCGTGTCTGGATAGGGGTGCGGCCAAATGGATGCGACAAATGGGTGGAAGACGGCAAACGGCTTATGGGAATTCGTCACTCAGGATGTAGCCATCATCGGCGGATTGTCCAGTCCAGTACTGAGCTGGATCGGCATGGCGGGGATTCTTGCCATGTGCGGCTGGCATGGAGCCGTCCTCCTTCGTGGAGCCTGGCGGATTCGACAGGCATTGTGTCGAGTGCAATCACAGGTGTCGAGCCTTCTCGTCGCACGCCGGCAATGGTCAAAGGAGTGGATTGTCACACTGACGTTGGGGAGAACAAGGCCGCGTTCAGACGAGTCGCCACAGTCACAACGCGATCTCGATGATCTCCACGTGTTGGATCGGGCCATGCGTGCGGAACCGGCATTTGCTGCAGAGTGGCTTTCCTACCGAAAGACCTTCGCCATCGAACAGTCGGCCTGGTTTCTCGATCCGACGGTCTCTGCGCAAAAATCGGCGGCAGAATACTTCTCCTTTGAGGCCTCCATGGCGGAATACCTCAACGTCGGGTTCTATCGGCAACTCCCGTCATTCCTGACCGGTATTGGACTGACGTTCACGTTTCTGGCGATTCTTATCGGTCTGAGCAAACTTCATGCAAACGGCTCGCAGGTTGAAGGCATCACGGGTCTCATTAACGGGCTCTCGGGAAAGTTTGTCACATCCATTGCCGGTTTGGCTTGTGCGAATGCGTTCACTCTTTTGGAAAACTCCGTTTGGTATCGCCTGAGCAACCGACATCGACGGTGTCTCTCGCTGCTCGATGAAGTGTTTCCTCAACGGATCGTGGGTCAACATGCCCAGTCTTTAGCGGTGCAGACCGGGCATGTGTCACCCATCGTCGGTCCTACTCGGAGCGACGGTGACAAACAATTGGCTGAAGTCGTACACCATCGACTCGGTACGGCAGTAGCCGCCTTGACGAAGGTGTCAGAGTCTCTCACCGCGATGAGTGCGACTCAACGTAGTTCAACGGTCGACGATCTTCCAGGAGAGATTGGTCATGAGGTTCAAAAAGCATTGAAGCGGGTGACTCAGCCTCTGGTAGATGCGATCCAGGATCTCAACCGAACCATGAAAGGTCAGGCGCTTCCGGTCCAGCTCTCAAAAACAGAAATGGAAACCATATTTCAGGAGCTGAAGACCCATGGAGTGGCAGTACCTGATACTTCCTCTGTCAAGAGGGGGAGCAGTGGGAACAGCACGCCTCATCAGGAGTAACGCGAGAGTGGATAAATGAGACATCGCAAACTGTCACTGGCACGGGAATCTTCCGTCTCGCCGTCGGTTGTGTTTAGTGGGGTGACCGATCTCATGACCTCGCTCGCCGTGATCTTCATCCTTCTGTTCGCCGCCTATGTGAGCCGGGTTCACGAGAGCCAGGAAAGTCATGCAGAGGGTCTTTCATCTCCAAGGGAAGAACGACAGAACCTTGACCGTCCGTTTCTCCAGCATGAAGCCCACAAACCAGATGTTTTGTCTGTCAGTATACCGGACGTTGCGCTCAGCTTTGACTTTGGGGAGAGCAGGTTACTTCCGCCTGCGGAGGCCTTCTTGTCGGAGACGATGCCACACTATGCCGCTATGGTATGTGCCCAAGGAGGCAAAGAAGTGGAAGCTTTTGTCATAGAGGGATACACCGATGATCTCGGAGACGACCTCCGCAATTTGCGATTAAGCCAGGAGCGATCGTTCGCCGTACTGGCCAAGAGCGTGGAGATCGTCCGAGAGAAGCTTCCCTGGGCCTACGAATGTTTTCTACAAAAGGCGACGGCGAATGGTCGTGGGAGACAGAATCTTCTACGGGACGATGCAGGAGGCCTGGATCGGGAGCGGAGCCGCCGGGTGATGTTCAAAATACACTTGCGCCCTCAGTAAACGCCGCGAACCAATTGAACGTCGCTCATGGCTGCCACGTGGTGGAGATGGGGTGCGCTTTGGAATGGGCTTCGACAGCCTGCCATACCTTCAGGACATTCCTTTTGCGGGTGAGTGAGTTTGTACGGTGCTTGGGAATGATGCCGTCATCAGTATCGTCTCACTTTGAGGTACAGGATACCGGTTACGTCACATCCTCCATGCAACGGGCTAACTCGAGAAACTGTTCCAAAGGAAGGGTTTCAGCGCGAAGCGAGGGTGGGAGGTGAAGTGTTGCCAGGGCTGTTTCGACAAGCTTCGAATCATACCCTTCGTTCCGAAGTGAGTTCACGAGTGTCTTCCGTCGGTGAGCGAACGCGGCTCGTACAAGCGTGGTGAACCGTCGCTCCGCTTCAGGATGGCGCACTCGCGGTTCGAGTGCATGCAGCAGCACAACAGCTGAATCAACTTCGGGTCGAGGGCGGAAGCACTGCGGAGAAACTTTGAATGCCTTTGAAATATTTGCGGAGTATTGGGCCATCACAGAGAGGACACCGTAATCTGAACTCCCAGGTTTTGCAATAAGACGGTCCGCGACTTCGTTTTGAAGCATTAGGACCATGCGGGCGAAACGATTGCCTTGAGACAGGAGCCGAAATAAGAGCGGAGTGGAAATATAGTAGGGGAGATTGGCGACGACGATGGTCCCGATCGGTAAGTGTTCGATCGAACAGGTCAGGGCATCGCCGAGCAGGAGGGTTAAATTCGCAAGATGCGCGGTTCGTTCAGCTAGAAACGTGTGGAGACGAGGATCAACCTCAATGGCGGTGATGTGGCCGGCGGCTCGGCACAGGGCTTCCGTCAGGAAGCCCCGGCCCGGGCCGATCTCGAGGACGGTATCAGCGGATGAAAGTTCCGCGAGTGCGACGATCTTGCGAACGATGTTCGGGTCCACAAGAAAATTTTGTCCAAGCCGCCTGATCGCCGCGGGAGGAGATGCTGAATCCACCCTCAACTCCCGGGCGAAGATGAACGAGCGAGTTTGTCGAGGAGGCGAACCAGCGGCGTACGGTAACACTCCACGAGATCAGTAAACTCTTCAAGCAAGTCGTTGGTGAAGGATGGTCCTGGTTGGATACGGGCGAACGTGTGCCCGTCTACCTCGCCGACCGTCGCGGTGAGCAGTGCGATGGTGCGTGATTTCCACTTTGCGACTCGTTCTGTTCCCGCCACGGTATTCAGGTCCTGACAGGTTTGTTGCGCAAGCGCATCCAGTTCCGCGATCTGTTGTCGAATGGTGGTCAACTGCGTCGCGCGATCAAGTGGCATGGTGAGCACGCCCTTTCTTGACACGTCGCTGAGCGATTCGTGCCGCCAAGGTGACCGCTTCGATTAGGCTTCCCGGGTCGGCCACTCTTTTCCCCACAATGTCGAAGGCGGTTCCATGGTCGACGGACGTGCGAATGATGGGCAAGCCGACGGTGAGATTCACGCAGGTGCCGAACGCCACGAGCTTCAGCGGAATCAAGCCCTGGTCATGGTACAAGGCCACAATCCCGTCATACTGTCCCTTTGCGGCCTTTCCAAACAGCGTGTCGGCGGGCAATGGATCACTAGCAAGAATGCCCTGCGCTTGGGCTGTCCGGGCTGCCGGAAGAATGACGCGAGCTTCCTCATTTCCGAATAGGCCATGTTCGCCCGCATGCGGATTCAGTGCGGCCACTCCGATCTTCGGTCGTTTGACTCCAAATAACGTGGTGAGTGCCATGTGAGCCAACCGGATCGTTTTTTCAATCCTCGCTTGAGTCAGCAACGTCGGAAGCTCTTTAATTGCGACATGTGTCGTGACGAACATGATCCGCAATGGGCCGCCTACGATCATCATGCCGGATTCCTTCGCCCGGGTCAGGTCGGCCAATAATTCGGTGTGTCCAGGGTATCGGCAGCCCGCCATGTTGATGGCTTCTTTATTGATCGGCGCGGTCACGATCCCATCGAGGCAGCCCAATTGGGCGAGTTCTACGGCTTTCTTAATGAAGGTGACTGACGCCGCACCGGTTTCAGCCGCGGCAAGGCCCGGTGTAAATCGGCCCAATGGGGTGCTCAGTGGGTCCAGGAGGGCCACGGTGCCTGGGCGGGGCGCTGGCGTTTCATGGCCATCGATGGGGAGGACAGTCAGTTTGAGTCGCAGCGTCTTAACGGTACGAATCATGACAGAAAGCGACCCGATCACCAGGGGTCGGCAAATTTTGTGCAGCCGTCCTCCGGACAGAGCTTTAGCGATCACTTCTGGGCCAATGCCTGCCGGGTCTCCCATCGTGATTCCAAGCAATGGGAGTGATGAGGAGGTCGAGACTCTTCGAATTGGGTTGGTTCTAGCTGGCATAGAGGTAGATGGTATAGCCGATATAGAAGAGAGCGCCAGCCCCCAGCAACCACGGTCGCCAACGCCCTCCAAGCAGAATCTGAAGGAGGCAGAGCCCTACTGCCTGTACCGCCAAGACCATGGTTGTCAACGCCGAGGGAGCGATGACCCATTCAGTTCCGATCAGCCCGAGTGAGACGGGGAGTGTGCCTTGAAACACCATGGCACCCGTCACATTGGCCACGGCGAGCTTGTCTTTCTTCCGATACAGCCACAGAAAGCTATTGGACATTTCCGGGAGTTCAGTGGCCAATGGCGCGATGAGGAGCGTCAAAATCAGCGGCGACATAGAGAACAATCCTGCCATCGATTCCGCTGCCATCACGAACAAATGAGCGCCCAAGATCAAGCCTCCCAACCCTAACAAGGCTTGAAATGCGATCATCAGATGGGAGGGGGTTGTTGCCGTTTTATCAAAGATGAGAGGGTCCAGCTCACCACCTTCCCCTGCTTCGGCCGGTGCAAACTTCAGTTTCATGTAGTAGATGTACAAACAGATCAATCCCCCTGCGGCGATCAGATGGATCAGTCTCGATCGTTCAAAGGCGCACCCCAGTGCCACCAGGTAGCCGATCATAAAGAAGGTCAGGTCCGTGAGGACATCGCGGTAGTTAAGATGAAATTGTCCGGTCCGTTTGCCTGCGCGTGCGTACAGCACTACTAACAGCGCCAGGATCGGCAGCACCAGTGTGCTGAGCATAAACGGTGCACCGAGGATGGCGCCTAATCCGACATCGATCTCCTCGGGGCTTTCGCCGAAGAAAATGGCAATGATCGGAATCGAGGTTTCAGGCAGGGTGGTGCCGATGGCTGCGAAGATACTCCCAACCGCCCCTTCGGAAATGCCGAGGCGTTTACCCAGCCATTCGATTGCATTTGTGAACAGTGCACATCCACCCAGTGTCACTACAACAGAGACCAGGAACAGGAGAATGTAGTACAAGGTGCTCATGCGCGGCCCCGCAATTTCTTCTGGCTCGCTTGTTGATAGGCGTGCAAAGCTTCCTCCATGACGGTCTTGAGCGGACGACCGGATCGTCTCGCAATAGATTGACAGTCGACATATTCCGGTGCCGCCTTGTCCCAGCCCGCACCCAGATCGGCCACCTTCATGCGAACGGTTCCTCCCCGTATTGAGACTGGAACAATACGACGCGGGAGGATCTGGCGAGTGACTTCCTGTAGTCGCACGCCGAGCGTGGGTGTTTCCTGGAAGAGAATCTCAAGCACCGCGTTTGTCCGTTCCTTCGGAGTGAGGCAGGTCAGTAACACTCCAGGGCGACTTTTTTTCATAACAACGGGAATCAGGGCCACGTCGACGGCTCCAAGTTCAAAAAGTTGCTCCATGACGTGCTCGTAAATCTGCGGATTCAGGTCGTCGAGATTCGTCTCAATTTGCATGATGCGCTCAGTGTGATAGGTCTCAGGTGCCGAGTCATCTTGCAGAAATACGCGCAGCACATTTGGCCAGTCTTGTGGATCACGGTCTCCGGCCCCATATCCAACTGCGACACTGCGCATGACCGGCAGGGGGCCGAACTCCGACGCCAACGTCCGCACCAATGCCACGCCGGTGGGTGTGGCAAGTTCGTGCGATGGGCCATCGGAATAGACGGGAATGCCTTCGGCTAATGCCGTTACAGCTGGCCCTGGCACAGGTAGTCGACCATGGGACGTTTGAATCGAACCGGCTCCCACATTGATCGGGGAGGAGGTCGCACGGGTCACATTCAGGAGGTAGCAGCCGAGTACGCCTCCCACCACGTCGATGAATGAATCGACGACTCCCACTTCATGAAAGTGCACGTCTTTCGCCGGGACCTGATGGGCCAGTCCTTCTGCGTCAGCCAATCGGTCGAAGACGGAGAGGCTGCGTGCTTTGACCGGACTTGGGAGTGTGCTGCGCATAATAATACTTCGAATACGGGAGAGCGTCAGAGGCCGATGAAACCCCTGTTGGATCAACACGTCGACCTTCACGGCATGAAGCGCGCCACGATGGACCGCCCGTTTCCGCAATGTGTAGCCGGATAGCTTCAGCCGATTAAGGCCGTTCACGAGGTCGGCCCATGGCAGCCCTGCGCTGACCAATGCGCCCAAGACCATGTCCCCGCTCACGCCAGAAAAACAATCGAAATGCAGATGTCGGCCCACGCCTCTCCTTAGTCAACAATGAAAAAGACCGCACATCTTACCGAAGGTCTGGCCGAACGGCAATCACTGGTTCATTGTTGATGCTTCGTTGACAGCTCCTGGAGGCTATGTTATCCCCCATTAAACGATGAGTTGCTTGTGGTGACTGTGAGTCACTGTGGATCCATCACATATTTTTGCCGAAGGCAGGTGTTCTGTTGTTCACAAGATCACACCGACAACGATGTAGAGGACTGACGCTCGGGCTACTCTGTTTGTACAGTGTTGTGGCCGGCTTTCCTTTGACTGAGAGTTTTGCAAAGGACAAGCCATCCCGTGCTCCAAGGCCAGAACCTGAGCTCAAGATCATCGATCTCAATATTGCTCCGATGCCCTATACGCAGGGCAATGGGCCGGTTCAGTTCTCAGTAACGGTTCAGCTTCCGAGGGAAATCGATCGAGCTCTGATTCTGGAAGTCACCTCCCTCATCAGTTCTCCATCCAAAACCTCACTTCGGTTTCTGACGCATCGACAGCCTATTCCAATCACGTCGACGAGGAATGGAGAGCAGGAGCGCCCTAAGGTAGTGGTCGAACTTCAGTGGGATGGCCAGGACCATCGTAAGCAGGTTGCCGGGGCAGGGACCTATGCGTATGAAGTGCGGACAAAATTGCTAGCCAACGGTGAAAAGGGGCTTCGGACGTTGACGGTCGCTTGGCCGAAACGGGGCACCCTCGAAGTCAACTGATCTCTCCGATCAGCTCATGGCCGGCCGCTCTTCACTCCGAGCATGTTGATCCGATGTGCGAGACAGGCGGCGCCGAAGCCGTTGTCGATATTCATGACCCCCACACCTGCCGCGCAGGAGTTGAGCATCGTCAACAATGCAGCCACTCCGCCGAAACTAGCTCCATACCCTCGGCTCGTCGGGACGGCGATAACCGGACAGTGAACAAGTCCCCCTACGACACTGGGCAAGACGCCGTCCATTCCGGCAACCACGACAATGACCCGGGCATCAAACAGGCGGTCTTTCTTCCCAAGGAGACGATGGATGCCCGCAACGCCAACGTCGTAGAGGCGTTCAACATGACTCCCCATCACTTCAGCGGTGATGCGGGCCTCTTCCGCGACCGGGACATCGGCTGTGCCGGCGGTCACCACTAGGATGTGGCCTTGCGCCTTTTGCCGTGCCGGATGGATCGCGACAAGACGTGCGTCCGGATAGTACCGCGCCCGACGATCGAGGCGGCGAATCGCCCGGGCGATTGTGGGCTCCGCACGGGTGGCGAGGAACGGGCCTCCTTTTTTGATCAAGGCCCGTGCAATCACCGCGACCTGTTGGGTGGTTTTCCCTTCGCAGAGCACGACTTCGGGAAATCCCTGCCGGAGCGACCGATGGTGATCAAGGGACGCAAAACCGAGATCTTCAAACGGGAGAGATCGCAGGCGCTGGAGTCCCTGTTCTACGGTCAGCTGCCCCGCGTGAATCTGTCGAAGTAACTGTTCAAGCCCTTCTGCAATCATGTTCATCCCTTTTCCAATTTGGCATCCCGCTCCATCAGATCACTGACCGCCTGGCGACAGGACTTATTCTCATAGAGGACGGCGTTGATCTCTCGAATGATGGGCATCTCAACCTGGTGGCGCAAGGCCAGGGTGAACGCGGCGCGAGCGGTTCTGACGCCCTCGGCGACGGCCTGCATCCCGTTGATGATTGTCTCGAGTCGTTCACCTTTGGCGAGGCGTACACCCACGGAATGATTGCGACTCAGCGTCCCGGTGCAGGTCAAGACCAAATCACCAACGCCGGAGAGTCCATAGAATGTACGAGGATCCGCTCCCATCGCGACACCGAGCCGAATGGTTTCTGCCAACCCACGGGTGATGAGGGCAGCACGAGCATTCAGTCCGAGCTCCAGACCATCGATGACGCCGGCGGCCAGCGCCATCACATTCTTCAAGGCCCCTCCCAGCTGGACGCCCAGGAGATCGCTGTCGGCATACACGCGCAATACCGGGGTCATCAACGCGTTCTGAAACCGCCGAACGAGCTGCGAGTCCCTGCCTGCGAGGCACACGGCGGTAGGGAGACCCGCGCTCAGCTCAGCGGCAAAGCTGGGTCCTGAGAGCACCATCAGGGTGTCGTGCATGGAGGGTGGTAATTCGTCCTCCATCACCTGTGTCATCAACTTGGCCGTGTCTTCTTCGATGCCCTTGGTCGCACAGATCAAGGGAATGGGACTGGATAGGAAAAGTCTTAGCTTTTGAAGCACGGATCGCGTGGCATGGGAAGGCACGGCAAACACCAGTCCGTCACACGAACGCGCTGCTTCTTCCAAAGATGAGGTGGCGATCAACGCGCGCGGGAGAGCGACACCCTTGAGAAAAATCGGGTTTTCCTGAGAGGTGTTGATGGCGTGAACGACGTCCCGTTCATAGGCCCAGAGACGTATCTCAATTCCCTTCTCGGCCAGATGTTTGGCCAGGGCGGTACCCCAAGCCCCTGCACCGATCACACTCATCTTGCTGATGGAACCAGGCATAAGAACTCAGTCTGATCTCCACATGATCACCAAGAACACTTGTGGGGGCCGATTATAGGAACGGCCTCAAGAACCTGTCAACGAATGGGATAGGGGTTTCCGTTCTCAAAATTCGCTAGGGAGGCAGTGGAATCAATCTCTTGTGACGTGGCATGAAATCTGCCGGGCTGCTTCGTGAGGATTTGGTGCATGGGTTGACGCGACCGAATCAAACCAGCGGATCGGGCATTGCGACGAACGCGGTGATCAGGAGGAAGTGGTGATGAAACCAGGGATTGTGAGGGAAATTGGATCAGGAATCGGGAGGCGAGCGCTGTGGCTTACAGTTCTTCTGATGTCTTTGAACGTCTCCAGCGCCTATTCAGAAATGTACATTGGTGGACAAGTTGGAACGACGTTCTTTGGCGACAACAACAAGCTCACGAGAGTTGAGATCACCGATCTCAGTGCGCCCCCCGGATCCTTTCTCACTCCACGGGGGTCAATGTCAGGGCGTGATCTGGCTAGTTCTCCCGTGTGGGGTGGGAAGATTGGGTACTACTTTCCAAAGGTGAACTGGTTTGGGCTGGAACTGGAAGCCTACTACAGCACCCCCCACATTGAGCAGGGACCAACGAGAGTCAGTATTCTTCCCGGAACCGTCGTCGTCGGAGGTTCAGTCACGAGTGGGAGTGTGACGAACGTCTTTCCGGGCGACTATTTTCGAGTGATCACTATAGCACCGTTTAATCTCATGTTGCGTTATAACAAGGCACGATTTCAGCCGTATGTCGGCGTGGGGCCAGCGATATTCTTGTCTCGAATCGAGACGACAGAGGTTGGATTTCAGGGGACACAGAGTTCAACGAAGGTTGGGCTCAACGTAAAACTGGGTGGCGAATACTTCTTTACGGAGCATATCTCAGGATATGGCGAGGTACGGTACAATTACACGCGGTTCGACTTTGACGCAACTGAAGCCGGAGGCTTTGGCTTTACGGCAACGTATAATCCGATCATCTTTTCCTTTGGGGTGGGCTATCATTTCTAACGACTCAGCGGGCTAGCATCTCGGGGGCATTCCCATGTATGTAGGTGATCTACTGGGAACGCCTATCCATGCAACTCTGTCCCACTTGTAGTCGATCGCAACCAGAAATTAACCGGTTTTGTGTTCAGTGCGGTCGGCGGCTTGATAGGACTGCGGAGCGTACATCGAGCGCTGAACCTCGTGCGATCCCTCCCGATCAGCTCAACCTGTCCATCCTCTACGGCATGGTCGCGGCGCTGATTCTGGCGCTGCTGTTTCCGCCATGGGAAACGCCACCGAATCAGACCCCGGAATTTCTTGGCATGCATTTCATCCTCTCTCCGCCAGCCGCGGAGGCGGTGGTGAGCCGCATGCTCCTGACCATTGAGCTGGTGACCATTGCGATTGCCGGAATGTATGGGGCGTTTCTGTTCAGAACAAAGTGAGTGGTCAGCGGTCATTCGTCATTGGTCAGAATAGATTCGTGTCTGTCCATTGATTGGCTAATGACCGATGACTTTGCTCAATCCAGCGCCAGCGTCAAGCATTTGGCTGACCCGCCCGATTTCATGAACTCATCGAGCTGAACCGCATGGGTGTCATATCCCCGTTCCTGCAGTAAGCCTTCCGTCGTGGGACATCCGGCAGGAAGAACCACATGCTTCTCCACACAGACTGCGTTACAGGCAAACTTCAGCGCTTCGTGCTCAGGGACGACCAGATGACGCTCGGTGGGGATGCGCGCCGCGAGCACTTCTCGACCATCGTGATCGAATGCGGCAGGAAAATACAGCAGCTCGCCACCGCTTAACGGACAGAGACAGGTGTCCAAATGGTAGAAACGACCGTCGATGAGTTCAAGCGGAATAATTTCCCGATGAAAACGCTCGCTGAGGATCGGGTACATGCCGATATCGGATCGCTGCCGATAGCCACCGAACCAGGTATCTGAAAACCCAAGAAGGTCGCCTGCGCCTTCAAAGTGAAGACCAGCCTCCACCGTCATGACCTCATATCCCTGCTGGCGAAACCAATGCTCGAAATGAGCCTCTTCTCGCTGGCGTTCAGGATATCGGAAGTGACTGACGACGGCTGTGTGCCCGACGACCAGCCCGGCATTGGCCGTAAAGACAAGATCAGGCAGTCCAGGAATCGGGACCATTCGTTCCAGGACGATTCCCAAGTCCTGTTCAAAAATCTTCATCAAGGTCTGCCACTGTGAGGCGGCTCGCTCGTGGTCGACTCGGTTGCTGAGGCGCATCCAAGGATTAATCTCATACTCGATACCGAAAAAATCCGGTGGGCAGACGAGAAGACGGCTCATACTAGCCTTCCTAAAGTTCTGCCCACCTCGGTCAGAAATGACCCTGCATCCATGACGAGACCGACTGCTTGAAAGCTGCCACGATCAGCCAGCTTGGTTGGGACGGAAGGATTGATATCCACACAGACCGTCGGGATGGTGGCCGGCAGCAGATTGCCTGTTGCGATGGAGTGCAAGGTGGAAGCGACCAGGAGCGCCAAGCCGACACCAGGAATCAACGCGCGCATGGCTTGCTGGGCATGAACCGAATCCGTGATCACGCCGGGGAGGGGGCCGTCGTCGCGAATCGTGCCGGCCATAACTACCGGCACTGTCTGGCGGACACAAGCTGCCATAATTCCCTGTTTGACTACTCCTGAATGCACCGCAGCCTCAATGCTGCCAATCGTACGGATGCGATTGATGGTTCGCAAATGATGTTCATGCCCATGCGGAAGGGGCTGTCCCCCGGTCAGTTTGTAACCGAGAGAAGTGCCGTACAGATCTGCTTCCATATCGTGGGCCGCGAGGGCATTGCCGCAAAAAAGGATGTGAATAAACCCCTGTTCGATTAGCCAGGTGAGTGCATCGCGCCCACCGGCGTGAATAATGGCCGGTCCACCGGCCAATAAAACCTTGGCATCTGTCTGTCCCTGCCGATGCCGTTCTCGCAATTGACGCATTCGTGTTGCAATGTCGGCGATGATATGACCATGGGGCCGCTCAGCGGACACCTGAGACTCCATGAAGCCAAAGACATCACGTTCATGTGGGCGTTGCAGCGGGATGACCCGAATCCCCTCTCGTCCGACAATGACACGATCTCCGCGACGAACGTCTCCCATCGGAATAGCATGGGCCGCAGAGCCTTCCTCATTGACCACGATCGCAAGATCCATCTCGATTCGATCGACGTCAAGCCAGCGACCAGCTATTCGGATCTGAGTGGGCAAATGGGTGGTGGCATAGAAGGTATCGGGAAGGATCCCATCGTCAGGCACTAGTTCAGTCCGACAGTCTGTCCCACGCTCGATCAAGGCGCCATGGGGTTGAATCGCGTTGAGAATCTCGTCTAAGAACGCTTTGGAGGCGGCTCTGATCACAATGCGGGCGCTGGATGGTTGTTCCCGTGTCTTTCCGATGTTGACGTCCTGAAGGTCGAAGGTACCACCCATCATCACGATACGGTCCAGGACCTTCGCCAGTATGAGCGAGTCGATGATGTGTCCCTGCAGGACGACAGTTTCGTGGTAGGTGCTCATCGCTTTACTCACCGCCTCTATTGGTATTCTATCACTCAGTGAAGCAGGGAGAAGAAAATGACAGTTCAGGACGAGGAGTGTATCGAAGGGGTTTTCATCAATTCACGAAGCACACTCGTCGCATAGGCGCCAGGCGGCAGGCCGAAAGACAGCGTCACGACGTTTCCGTTCAGCGACCAGTCCAGTTCAGTGAGAGGAACACGAAGTGCACGACGTTCTCCTCGAAAGCCACAGGCCTTGGCAGCGCTAATGAGGGAGTCTTTGGTGGCGCCCGTTTCGGTGATGACGGCTTCTTCAATGGCCCCGGGTTCGCCGCCGGCCCAGGAGACACGTGAGCCGAAAAGAATTCCGGTCGGGCTGATCTCAAAGCGATCCGCGCGCGGCTGCTCTTTCTCCGCATCGTCAACCTGGAAGCAGGCGCCGTTGTCCTGCTTCATCGCCCAGTCGCCGATGAACAGACGATCGATCTGATCGATCCGGCTGGCAAGAATCCGATTAAACAAAAACGACTGATAGGTATTGAGATACCAGATGCGCTGGTTGCGATTCATTTTCTCGCGTCGGCGGGCATCATGGAGTAAGGCCGCGCCGGTTTGGTAGTTGGCCCCATCCTTCCCTTGCCGTTGGGGCCCGAAGTAGTTCGGGATTCCGCGTCTGGCGAGTCGTTCAAGAACCGCCGGGACGGTGTCCTTGGCGTGGCCGGCAACCTCACGAATGGTCAGACGGAAACGATTGCCGGCATGGTGACCGGTCCGGAGCCGATTGCGATGTCGCCCTAGGATGGTCACATTCAGGATGGTGTGATCGAGGGAGAGGCCAGCGACCTGTTCGGGCGACACGCTTTGGAGGGAAATCATCTGTGTCGTAACGGCTCGTGCGTCTTTCAGTCCTGCGACACCAATAGCCTGTGCCTTGATGCCTAATATTGAGGAGAGTCGTCGGACGAGGTCGGGCGTGGACAGCCCGCGTTTCGTGATGGTGATGTAGAGGTGTTCCCCTTCCCCGCAGGGTAGGTAGAGTGGTCGCTCTTCAACTTGGAAGTCCTCCGGTACAGAACGGATTCGTCCGCCGATTCCAGGAAGGTCGCTTGTCAGAAATGGCTCGTTCAGTCGTTCCATCGGTCCTTTGTATGATTTGGGCTCAACGACCGCCTGCTATACTTTTTCCTATCCGCGTGAAGAAAGGATCGAGGGATAGAGAATGAGCGCGCGACACGCGTCGTCATGGCCTGATCTCGCACGGGCTTCCATCGGCCATGCGCTGGGCCATCCGCTCTACCGGCTGTTCAGCCTTGTCCCAAACTGGGAATATGGCCTTTCCGACTATGAAGTGACTCACCATACCCATATGCACAGGTTACTTGCCGGTCGCCGTGCGGTCCACCTCACCGACCTGCATATCGATCGATATGGTTCGCGGCATGATCGTATGGTCCAGATCGTCGGCGACCTCCAGCCGGACTGGATCGTGATCACCGGCGACCTGCTCAATGTACCAGAAGGGCTGCCGCATCTGTTCCGGTTTCTTGGCCGTCTTCGCGCTATTGCGCCAATCTACATGACCCTGGGTAATCACGATCATTACAGCGGTGTCTCGGTGGCAGAGTATGCCGAACTGGCCGATCGGCACAAGATCTCCTTGTTGGTGAACCAGAGTGCTGTCGTCTCAGTGACAGGGGGAGAGCTGATGATCGTCGGCGTCGATGATCCATCACTCCACCGCGCTGATCTGCGCTGTCTTCCGGCTCGGGCGGACCATCGCTTTACACTGCTGCTGGCCCATGCGCCCAATATTCTTGATCAGGTGGAACCGCACCACGCCATCGATTTGATCTTGTGTGGGCACAGTCACGGGGGGCAGTGGCGTGTGCCGGGGATTCCGACCTTCTGGCTCCCACCCGGATGTGGTGGCCGGATAGCAGGTTGGCATCGGTCAGGTGTGCACCGACTGTACGTCAACCGTGGAGTGGGGTGGTCCTTTCTTCCCTTTCGATGGAACTGCCGACCAGAAATCGCGGTAATCGAGTGGGTATAGGAATAGACAGATTTCCAAGCAACATTGCCGATTCAGCGTCGTGAATGTCTATTGGCGTGATGTTAGGACCGCATCCGTTCCAGTGCTTCCCTCGCTCGGCTTCTGACAGTTTGATCCCAATCATGCTCCATCGCTGCTTTTAGACGCTCACGCGCTTCCGTTGCCCGGAGTCGCCCGAGTCCCAAAGCAGCGCAGGCACGGACGTAGGCATGGTCATCGTCCAGAGTCTTCACTAGCAGCGGGACCGCTGACAAATCTTGTAACGCACCGAGATGACTGGCTGCCATGCCACGGATGCGATGTTGTTTGTCGCCTAATGCCCGTTGGAGGGTTGTTGCCAACAGCTCTTTCAAGGCTGGGGCCACGGATTCAAGTCCATTGATGTGATACTCGTTGTTTTCTAGTAGAGCAAAAACCAGATCCAGCCGCTTCTCTTGGCTGGTTTCTCGATGAAATAACGCCAACAGCCTGGTTCGTTCTCGTGATCGTAGCTGGCGGCGCCGAAGCATTCTGATGGGAATGAACAGGAGAAGGGTAGAGATAAGGCCGATGATGGTCATCGGCACTGCCTGATCGACGATATAGTCCTGTGATTCGGCCGAAAGCCGCTTCCAGATCCACATCACCACGATGATCAGGATGATCAGGGCGACAAACAAGACGGGGATTATCTGGCCCTGTTGAGGTTGTTTCGCCATGGGGAGAAATCATACGGGCGAAGTTGATTGGCCGTCAACGAATCGCGTTCGAGACGGTTTTTTCCGAAGAGAGTGATGATCGAGTGAAGATCCGTTCGTCTGCGCCGTGAATAATTGACTTGCAATTGTCGCAGAAGCCATACTTAATCGAAATCCTGACCTGTGAGACTCAAAAAGATCAACAAATGTGAACGATCTGCCTCAGAATGTGCCAGGCGACGTGGCATGTGGTCCGGTTGCCTTGTGATTGATTGACTACAGAATCACTCGTTCGAGTTGGTAGGCGATCATGGACATCCGATGGGGATCAACCGATACTCTCTTTCTTGCATAAGGGGTTGAAGGAGAATCTTTGTCGAGTCGTTTGGCATATGGCTACTCTCGATGAAACCATTGCGTTCTGCAAGAGCGGCATCACCCGTCTTTTCCCTTTCGGTGCTCAGCGTTTGAATAGCTATCTGAGACGGTATTGATCATGGATGATCGTGTGTCCGCATGGCTGGAGAGCCTAGGGCTGGATCGCTACCGCGAAGTGTTTCTGCAGAATGCTATTACCTGGGATGTCTTGTCCGATCTGAAGGACGAGGACTTGACGTCCCTGGGCGTATTGTTGGGTCATCGGAAAAGGCTCCTGCGTGCTATCGCGCAATTGTCCCAAAGCGGTGAGAGAGATCATGCGGCCTCTTCCGCCGTAACCGTTGCACAAGAAATACCACCATCCTTCTCCAGTCGCGATCAAGCAGAACGACGGCAATTGACCGTCATGTTTTGTGATCTTGTGGGCTCGACGGCGCTGGCTCGCCGGCTGGATCCTGAAGACCTTCAAGACATTATCCGGCGGTTCTTGGAGGCCTGTAGCCAAGCGGTTGGTCGATTCAACGGCTATATCGCAAAATATATGGGTGACGGACTCTTGGTGTATTTCGGATATCCGTATGCGCACGAACATGATGCTGAACGTGCGGTCCATGCCGGCCTGGCCATCCTTGATTTGGTGAAAACCTCTTCACGAGAGCATCTTTCATCTCCAGAATCTGGAATTGCGGTACGAATCGGAATAGCAACCGGGAAGGTGATTGTTGGAGAAATTATCGGGCAAGAAACGGCCAAAGAACGGTCCGTTTTCGGTGAAACTCCGAATCTGGCCTCTCGTCTTCAAGGGATAGCTGAACCCAATCAGTTGGTTGTGGACTCAGCGACGAAGCGGCTCGTCGGCAATGAGTTTGAATTCACGGACCATGGAAGCGTGTCCCTCAAGGGGTTCGACGAGCCGATCCAGGTCTGGCGGGTTCTTGGTACAAAGGCATCAACCAGTCGATTCGAGTCGTACCGAGCCGCACGATTGGCCAGTTTTATCGGCAGGGAGCACGAATCGGCACTGCTCTTGGGGCGCTGGCGCGAAGCAGTCGGTGGGGATGGACAGGTTGTGCTCCTGTGCGGAGAAGCCGGCATCGGCAAGTCACGACTGTGCCGCAGCGTGCGAGACCGGCTGGTAGATGAGCCTCACCAGACGATCGAATTGCAATGTTCACCGTATCACACGAACACGGCGCTCTATCCCGTGATCCATTGCCTCCGGCAGGCAGCGGCGCTGACCAGTGAAGACGATCCCCGTACGCAACGAACAAAGCTTCACACCTTTGTTCGCAGCATCGGCATCGACGACCAGACCACGGTGTCTTTGTCGGCAGAGCTCTTGTCAATTCCTGGGGAGGTCCAGCACTCGCTGCTCACGATGTCGCCGGATAAACGGAAGGACATGACGCTTGACGCGTTCGTGCGGCAGCTTCAGCGGCTGGCCGATCATCGGCCGACACTCCTCATTCTGGAAGATGCCCATTGGCTTGATCCGACCACGATAGACCTTGTGACACGAATCATCGACCATATTCAGCGGATGCGCGTGTTGTTGCTGATCACGTTTCGACCTGATTTTATGCCGGCATGGACGCAGTATGGCCATGTCACAGGGTTAACCTTGAATCGGCTTCCACGCCGGCAAAGCGCCGAGCTTGTTGCCTCGATGACCGGCGGGAGAGCTCTTCCGCCGGAGGTCCAACAGGCGATCCTTGCGAAGACTGATGGGGTGCCTCTTTATCTCGAAGAGTTGACAGAAAATCTCCTGGAATCCGGTCTGCTCACGGAAGGGAACAGCATCTTCAGCCTGAAGGAGCCATTGAAGGAGTTGTCTATTCCGGATAGCTTGCAAGCCTTGCTCATGGAGCGGATCGACCGGTTGGGGCCAGCGAAAGAGATCGTCCAGATTGGATCTGCAATCGGACGGGAGTTTAGCTATGAATTGTTGCGGGAGACCGTCGATGTCCCGGAGGGTGAGTTGAAGCAGGCCCTTCACTCGCTTGGTGCATCGGGGCTCATCTTTCAGGAGGGTGAGATCCCGACGGCCAAATTCATGTTCAAGCATGCGCTCATTCAAGATGCTGCCTATAGCACATTGCCCAAAAAAGCACGCCGGGTGCTCCATGCCCGCATTGGGAAAACATTGGAGAGTCGGTTCGAGGAACGGGTCAAAACAGAACCTGAGTTGCTGGGATATCACTATGAACAGGCGGGATTGAACGGGCCTGCTGTTGAGTATTGGCGCCTTGCCGCGTACAGAGATGTCGCACGATCGGCCAATGTCGAAGCACTGAACTATTTCAAGAGTGCCTTGGCGTTGCTGAACGAATTGCCGGCAGGGCCTGAGCGTGATGGGTTGGAGTTGGACCTGCTCATTGCGCGTGGAGCCCCACTCGTCACGGTGAAGGGATATGCATCGGCGGAGATTGAGCGGAATTATCTTCGGGCGCGCGAGCTTTCTCAAGGCCACGGCGATTCCGAGTATTACTTTCTAGCGGTGTGGGGGTTGTGGGTGTTTCATTTGGTCGGAGGCTCGCTCGCAACAGCGTGCGACCTGGCCGAACACCTTCTGGCCTTCGCGAGCCGCAAGCAGAATCCGGACTTGCTCATTCGAGCCCACGAAAGCATCGGCTCAGCCTATACTCTCCTTGGCCGGTTCGACGAAGCTAAAACCCATCTCCTCGCGGCCAAGTCTCTGTATAACCCTCAGAGACACCAATCACAGCCCCAACCGTATACTCAAGACCCCGGCATCACAGCCAGAATTATGTTGGCCCGAACACTCTGGATATTGGGCGAGGTCGATGAGGTCGAGGGGCTGGCGAAAGAGGCCATTCACATGGCACGGGAGCTAGAGCATCCCTTCACTCTGGCGTTTGCATTGGCGACGGCTTCTTGGGTCTATTCCACTATCCGGGATGTGGACAAAACTCTGGTTCTTTCCGCAGAAGCCATCGCCATTTCCACCAAATACTCGTTCGAAGTCACATTGGCGTGGGCGACTTCCCTGCACGGATGGGCTCTGGCTGAGAAGGGGCGTGACGAAGGGCTGGATCAGTTAGTGAACGGTCTCTCCGCTGCACAAGCAGCAGGCGTCAGACTCAACAACGCGTTTACGTTGGCGATGCTCGCAGAAGTCTACTTGCGGAAGAAACGTATCGATGAAGGCTTGGCTGCACTGTCAGCGGCCCAGAAGCTTGTTCGCGTTGAGGGAGAACGTTGCTGGCAGGCGGAATTGCTTCGTCTGCAAGGTGAGCTCCTGCTGGAACAATCTGAGCCATCCGTTTCCGACGCGGAGCAGTGCTTTGCAGGAGCCGTGAAGATCGCGCAGGAACAGCATGCGACGATGTTTGAACTTCGAGCCGCCATGAGCATGGGGAGACTTTTGAAAAAACTGAACCGATCGGATGCCGCAAGGAGTGTGTTGCAAGCGGCTTGCTCGAAGATTACCGTACGGACTTCCAATCCTGAGTTGCTCGAAGCGGAAGCCATCCTTTCGGACCTTGATGGATGAGAAGGATGAAGAAGCCATGCGCCTAACTATTCTCGGTTCCGGAACCAACGTCCATCCCGTGCGTGCCGCGGCCGGGTATCTGGTGCGTACCGACCAACAGATTCTGCTCGATTTCGGCCCACGCACGTTAATGAACCTGATCAAAACTGGTGTGAACCGGCACAAGATCACGCATCTCTTGTTCTCGCATTTTCACGCCGATCACTTTTCCGACTTCATCACCTTTTTTTTCGATGCAGTGATCTACGCCAAATATGGAGGTGGCTCTCGCCCGGGGATGACGCTGATCGGCCCCAAAGGAACCATTCGACTCTTGCGGTCGATCATGCAGAGCTTCCCCAGCTTCTCTCCGGCGCCGTTCAAAGTCACGTTCAAGGAGGTGTCGGGCAAGCCTTTCTCAATCGGCGACACGCGCATCATCCCCAAACCTGTAGTCCATGTGCCCGATCTCTCCAGCGTCGGCTATCGAATTGAATATCGAGGCAAGGCGGTTGTGTATTCAGGCGACACGCAATACTGCGAGGCGATCGTCTCCCTGTGTCGAGGGGCGGATGTGGTTGTGCTCGATTGCTCCTTCCCTGCCAATCGTCCAGGCCCCGCCCATCTGCATGCGGGCCAATGCGGGCAGATTGCGAAGGAGGCTGGGGTGGGGCAGCTCGTGCTCTCGCATTTTTATCCGATTGCCGATCGCTATGACGTCAAAGCTCAGGCTGGTGAGGAGTACTACGGCAAGATCTGGAAGGGGAAGGATCTGCTCACGATTCGAGTCTAGCTGAGCAGGCCATTGGAAAGTTGGCCGGCTTCATGAAGGTTACGGCTAAGGTTGACGAGGTCTCACTTCTACTCAGCCGTATCCTCGACTTCAGCCTGTTCGCTGCGGTGGGCTATTACAAGCCTTCCTCGCGGGGAGCTCCACCTAGAATCTCAATGAACTTGGTCACACGAGCAATCTTCACGGAGTCGTCGGCCTTGGCGTAGATGGCCAAGAGGTTCTTGAGCATGCGTGACAAAATCGCCCGAACCTGACTTTTT
This sequence comes from Nitrospira sp. BLG_1, assembly GCF_047338595.1. NCBI lineage: Bacteria > Pseudomonadati > Nitrospirota > Nitrospiria > Nitrospirales > Nitrospiraceae > Nitrospira > Nitrospira sp. BLG_1. The sequence goes on along the minus strand of NZ_JBLFBO010000006.1, from coordinate 46,565 downwards.
TCGAGATATTTCTCTTCAAACCCGTAGCCCGCCTCGGTGAGGAACCGAGCGCAGTTTTTTTCCGTCAGCAGGGCTCCTCCATTGAAACAGTCGATGAAGATGTTGTACCGGTCGGACTCGTACTTCACCAAGAAATGTCCCGGCATCCCGATGCCGAAGAGCGGAAAGGCAAGCCGTTGTCCGATGAGAAGGTACACAACCGACAGACTGATCGGGATCCCGACTCGTCGGTCCATGACGCAGTTGAGATAGCTGTTCTCCACCTCGTAATAGTTCTTGGTGTTGCCTTTAAATCCTTGCTCTGTGAACAGATAGCGGTTGAGGGCGTTGACGGCCTCTTCCCCGGACGCCCGTTGGCCGATACGGGCTCGAACTTCGGCAGCCATCGTATCCAATTGGTCATGATAGCGAGCCACATCCAGCGCCGGATAGGCGTAGCGCGCGATCAGAAACGCCCCGGTTTCCAGGCTCATCGCATCATCCGGCAACGCAGCCAGCTCCGTCAGCTCGTCCTCCAGCTTGCCTCCTCGGATCTCTTCGAGCACGGAGGCAATGCGGTTGGCCATTTCGGGCTGTTCAATTTCCGCCTCTTGGAGCAGTGGGACGGCTGAAGGGCCGATATCAATCAGTCTTCCGCTGATGGTGCGGACGATACGGTCGTCTTCATCGGAGAGGAGGCGGATGAGGGCACGTATCTGACTTTCCGGGATCATCATGTCACGCTTGTTGTTGCTCACAGACCTGCCGACTGACACCCATACCGTTATCATCCGACGGATTACAGTGTCAGTCAAGGGATCAGGGCATCATGGATGGGATTATCCCATGGCTCGCCGGAACGCCTTGGCTCCGCCATAGAGACAGAGGGCATCGAACACGAGCATGACCAGGATCACCATGCCGACGTGCGGCAAGGCTTCGGTCCAGCCTGACAATATCAATGGGCGTACGGCATCGATCGCCCAGGTCATCGGGTTGAATTGCGCAAGAAAGCTCATCCAGCCCGGCATTGCGGTGAGCGGCACTAACGCGGAGCTCAGGAAAATCATGGGCAGGGATAGAAATCCCAGGACGGAAAAGAAATCGCCGTGACTCTTCACGGAGAAGGCCATGGCCATGGAAATGGCCGTCAAGCCGACGCCGAACATCATGCCGATCAACAGAATGGTTGCGACGCCAAGGATCCCGGTTGCCGGATGGACGCCGAAGAGGTACGACACACCGAGAATGACGAGGACTTGCATGGATGTAATCGCCATGACGAAGATGAAGCGGCTGAGAATGACGGAGGTGCGGTGGATCGGCGTCGACATCAATCGTTCCAGGAATCCGTTTTCCTTATCGAACAGCAGATCAACCCCACCGGCCAAGCCGTTGTTCAGGACCGTCATGATGACGACCCCGGCTGCGAGGAAGCTGATGTAGTTGGGCGCCTGCATGACCTGGGTGTCTGCGGCCCGTTGAAACAGATTGCCGAAGAAGATGAGCCAAAATAACATCGGCTGCACCAGGGTGAACAGCATGCTGAATTTTTCCCGGCTGAGCCGACGGACCCATCGCATGGTCAATGCGCTGATTTCTTGCCAATAGTGCTCCACGTGACTCCTTACTAGCAGGATGCTGAAAAAGGCCGCCAGCTACGTTCTCGCGTCACTCAGAAGCTCAACGTACCGAAGCGTACGCCTCGCCCCTTCGCTCGCTGCGGCCTTGCCGGACAGCCTTTTTGAGCATCCTGACGTTATGTTCGCATTCAAACCGTACAGAACAGTTCAGTCATCTTGTTGGTGTTAAATTTTTCCCACAACCTGCTATCACGCCGACTCGGTCTCGGGGATCGATTCAGTAATGGCCCGGCCTGTATGGGCGATGAACACATCGTCCAAGCGTGGTCGGTTGTATTGAATGAATTCGATACTGCAGCCCAATCGATTGGCTGCGTCGAGAATTGCGGGCAGCGCCTTCTCGGGCGACTCCACCCTGATATCCAAACCCTTGGTCGTCGTCCGGACGGACTTGATCGCCGGGCGGCCGTTCAATTCAGTTTCAAGCGAGGGGATCCGATCCAATTCCTTGAGAGTCAGGGACACGATGTCCCCTCCAAGCGCGATCTTGAGCTCGACCGGAGAGCCGAGTGTTTTGATCTTGCCGCCGTCGATAATCGCGAGCCGATCACACAGTTGATCGGCTTCATCCAGATAGTTCGTCGTCATGACGACCGTCATGCCGCGGGCTTTGAGCATCCGGACATATTCCCAAATGCGGAGACGGCTCTGGACGTCGAGGCCCAAGGTCGGTTCGTCGAGAAACAAAATCTTTGGATTCGGCAACAGGCCACAGGCGATGTCGAGTTTGCGCTTCATGCCGCCGGAATAGGTTTTGGCCGGTCTGTCGGCGTGGTCTTCCAAGTCCACTAATTTCAGGAGTTCGTTGATCCGTTTGGTGGCCTCGTCTGTTGTCAAATGATAAAGCGCACCGAGGAGCTGCAGGTGTTCACGCCCGGTCAGAAACCGATCGATCGCCCGTTCTTGCGGGACATATCCGATGAGGGTCCGGACCGTGTCCGCATCCCGCACCGTGTCGTGCCCCATGACGGTGGCCGTTCCCGAAGTGGGGTGCAACAGCGTGATCAGGGTGCGCAGAGTCGTGCTCTTTCCCGCGCCGTTCGGTCCCAGCAAGCCGAAAATCTCTCCGGCGTAGACCGAGAACGAGAGGTCATCGACAGCTTTATGGCTGTCATAGGTTTTACAGAGACGGTTGACGTTGATAGCGATCGTACGATCCATTTAGTCCCAACCTTTTATGCCTTGATGTTCGTGCAACATGAATTGAACGAGATCGTTACAAGCGATGAGAGCGCCGATGTAGCCCCTCGGTCTCCTGCAGGAATTGTTTTTCCAGCGAGGGGGAGGCCGAATAGCCTTTACAGAGATGGTTGACGTTGAGAGCCATCGTGCGATCCCTTTAGTCCCAACCCGTTAGGCCTTGATGTTCGTGCAACATGAATTGAACGAGATCGTTCAACCGACGAGCACGCTGGTGCAGTCCTTCGGCTTCCAGCAGGAATTGTTTTTCCAACGGTGTACAGTCCAAGTAGGTTGAGAGGGTATTCACCAATACTTCATCACTCACTTCTTCGCGAAAGAATCCTTGCCAAGCCGCACTATCTTCTCGCTGTTGCAGATATCGCCCGAGCAGGTCGATCAGCGCCTTCCGCACATCCTTGGTCAGGCCTTCTTCGGTGCGCATGGGCGTCACTCGTATCGTGGCTTCGCGATAGGGTTTGTCGAAGTGCTCTTTGGTCAGCTCGCACCGTTCGAGTCCTTGCAGCAAGATGTTGGAGCGACCATCCGGCAATGGCTGTACGCTGACAATTCTTCCGATACAGAGCGCGGGGAAGATGGCCGGATTTCCATAGTAGTCCGGTTCCCATCCCTCCTTCAGGAGCGCCATGGCGATACATTGGCCGCCGACCGTGACATCGGCCACCATCTGGCGATACCGAGGCTCAAAAATGTGGAGCGGGAGATAGGTTTTCGGGAAGAAGACCACATTCGGTAACGGAAACACGGGAAGCCGGTCGGGAATCGGAAATGGTTCAATCGCTTTGGACGAACTTCGGCCCGACGGCCCTCTCTCATGATCAGTCTGCATGGGCCACGATAGCTGACGCTTGTGAAAATTGTCAACGCCGGCTGTCGGCCACGGACGCAGAATGAAATGCGAAACACCGCTCTCAGAGGGCCGATTGGTTCGCAGGCTCAACGCGTGCTATAACCGAAGCGGTTGGAGGCTCTCATCACAGGGGGGCTAGTCATTGTGGATCATAAGGCGAGGTAGGGTGTGATCGACTATTGGCGGATTGTGGTGATCAGTATCTGGCTGAGCGCGGGTGCTTCGCTTGCACTCGCTGCAAGTCCTGCATCTGCCCCATTCCAACCAGCGACGGCTGGCTACCAGTACATCTTCCCGAGAGACCACGGCTCGCATCCCACCTATCGGACTGAATGGTGGTACTACACGGGCCATCTCCATGCCAAAGATGGCCGGTCATTCGGTTTTGAATTGACGTTCTTTCGACGGGGTATCCCTCCCGAGGACGTGACCCCGCTTCCGTCCAAATGGTCGGTGAAGGATCTCTATCTAGCCCATTTTGCGGTGACGGACATTGATGGAAAGCGATTCCATTTCTCAGAGAAGCTCAGCCGCGAGGGCCTTGGGAAGGCGGGAGCCGATGAGTCACAACTCCGTGTCTGGATCGATGATTGGCGAGCTGAGGCGGCGACCGATGTGTCCGGCGTACAGACGTTGGTCGCGCGAGATGGGACGCACGCGCTATCCCTCAGCCTGCAGCCGGCCAAGCCGCTGGTCACACACGGTGCAGCTGGTATCAGTCGAAAAGGAAAGGAGGTCGGCCAAGCCTCGCACTACTACTCGTTCACGAGGCTCATCACGAAGGGGACAGTGACGATCGACGGAGAATCCTTCGACGTCAACGGCATCAGCTGGATGGACCATGAATTCGGGTCAGGCGACCTCGGGGCCGATCAAGTCGGCTGGGATTGGTTCAGCATTCAGTTAGAGGACAACAGCGAGCTGATGCTGTATCGCATGCGATTGAAAGATGGATCATCCGATCTAGCATCAAGCGGCACAGTTGTCTCACCGGATGGACGGAGTCACCATTTGGAAGTGACGGACTTTCAGATCGAATCGGCCGGCACTTGGACCAGCTATGAGAGCAAGGCGACGTATCCGGCTACATGGCGGCTAAAATTCCCATCGCTCGGCATTGTGCTGGACGTCGTCCCGCTGCTCGCCGACCAGGAGTTGCGCACGTCGCGCAGCAGCCGCGTCTCCTATTGGGAAGGGGCCGTTGCAGTCACAGGCACGAAGCAGGGTAGGCCGATAAAAGGACAAGGCTACGTGGAGCTGACCGGGTACGCGGAGCGATTGAAGATGTAGTGGGAAGGTGGGGCAATCATTTTATGCAACCATCACGTATGCATGATCGAAAACTGGCGCTGTTATGCCTATCATGATACAGTCATAATCATGATATATGATGGAATTGAAGGAGACTCGTCATGCCTATCATCAAGCCTATCTCAGATCTTCGGAACAAGACCAATCATCTCTCAGAACTTGTCCATAAGAGCCATGAGCCTGTGTTTATTACCAAAAACGGAGAAGGTGATATGGTGCTGATGTCGCTTGCGAAGTATGGAGAGATGGAACGAGCATTGGAACTTTATGGGAAACTAGCCGTCGCCGAGGCGCAGGCAACAGCCGGCAACAAAGGACGATCACTAGATCGAGTGATGGCTGACTTGAGAAGACGGATCCGTGCCTTCAAGTAAATATCGCGTTCACCTGCTCAGCATTGCCGAACAGGATTTGACGGAGCTGATCTCCTATCTGGCCGCTGAGAATCCAAGCGCCGCTGCTGAAACGCTCGAACGCATTGAATCTCGTTTACAGAGCCTCGCAATCCATCCATTCACTGGCCGTGTTCCTCGCGATCCTCACTTGATTGCCCTGGGCTATCGAGTGCTGGTGATTGACAACTATCTGATCTTTTACAAAGTAAAGGGGACGACTCTCCTGGTGTATCGGATACTCCACGGTGCACGTGACATCTATCATCTCCTTTACGAATAGAGATGTGGCGCGGATCAGCAAGAAAAGAAGAGTGCTGGCGGTAGGTCACACGACGTTCTCGGAGATCACGAATCAAGTATAGGGGGCAGACGCGCCGAGTTATGAATGGCATATGTGAGGGTCAGGTGAACCAGGCGCGCCCAGTCCCTCGTGTATTTCAGCAGCATTAGGTTGCCCGGGTCATTTCGCCAGCCTGCGTATTCGTAGTGCCGCCTTCACGCCCTTCTTAGCCGGATGTCGTACGGCATGGCGCAGCAGCCACTTCCGTTCCTTCGTGGCATCCTCTAACCATCGTTCGCACAGCTCAAAGGCGAGACGGGGATGGTCCTTGGCAATATCGCCGACATGATTGGCCACACTTCGTCGGACATAGAGATCCGAATCGTCTTTGAGTGCCTCCAGAATAGGTAGGACAGGACGGGGGTCTTTCATAAAGGCAGGGATTCGGATGGCCCAAGGCAAACGCGGGCGCGTCCCTTCCGAACAGAGCCGTCGCACATGGGGATCAGGATCATCGGTCCATTTCATCAATTGCGCCAAGGTGCGCTCCGGCCATGTGATCAGAAACGGACGAATGGAAAATTCCGCACTGAACCGCCGCGTCAGTTCGTACTGGGCTACCATCGAGATTTCAAACGGATCTTGCCCACCGTTGTGAGCGGGGTCTAGCCCATACGTCGCGACAAAACTCACATGTGGGAGGTAGAAGAACACGCCGAGTCCAAGATCTTCCGTATCTGTCTGCGGTGGAGTCAGTGATCGGACTAGGATGTGAACGGCGTCGTTGTAGCATTCGGGAAGGTGCTCACGGAGCGCTCGTGCCAAATGATGTCCTCGTTGAAGAATACTGAGCGGCTTCAAGCCATTGCGCGCCGTACGTTGGAATGCCGTTCCGTCAAAAGCCGGATAGACGAGACTGATATTGTGCGCCAGACAGTCGATGGCCTCCCGATCGAGCAAGTCGGCCAGAGACATCCCTTTCTGAATCGAATGTGGTGCGGAGGGAAGGCGTGGCTTCTGTGTCGTGGGGCGTTTTGCTGGCATGCGGAGAGGTATGTCTGCTCCTCACAAAGAAGTCAACCGGATTGCCGGGCAGTAGGTTGGGTCCCATATCTGACGACGGTCCTTGGTCAGTTCGAAACGAAATTAATATGCATGACAGACCGCAAGCACAAGTTCTATGTAGGGTATAGGGAGTCTGATTCGTTCGTATTGACACACTCGAAAGTTTTACCTTTAGAAAGATATTCTCGTTGATAGGCTATGACAGCAGCAGCGAAATCTCGATTTCCTGCTTTGCACTGTGTGATGTAGTACCACCAAAATCCTTCTATATTGACTATCTTCTTAAGTTGTTCGGATTTCATGGAAAAGAGCCTATCCTCATCAAGTGTTCTCGCTCTAGGCTTTTCTCGGGCCAAGTGACTCTGAGCATTGGCCAGACAATCACGTGATAGTCGAATGCAATCTTTTGCGGCGACATCCCTTACTACACCTCGGGGTAACTGTACTTTTGATTCAGGATAGGTAATATCGACATACATGGAAGGTTCACGTCCGCATGTGAGGTGGGTCATCAGCTCAATGACGGGCAGTAGAGCTTCACCACTATCAGGTTCCGATAGGAGTATGGGGAGAAATGCAGCAGCGATCTTTTGATGATGGTCTTCAATCGCTCGCCGTAGTTTTGAGGTTACTGCAGAGTCTGTAAGATTTCGGCCTTGCCCATCGAACGCCAGCCAGGCCTTACCAGTCTCCTCGATTGATGCAACCGCCAAGAAATATGCTCTTGCGATATGGCCTCTCTCATATAACAGGGATGCCTCTTCGATGAGTTCTGCAGCATTATTGAGAGAAGCGAGGCTGTATTCTTGGAGCAGGTCAACAGTGAATCTGAACTTGCCATCGGTCATGGCTTGATGAGCCGGGTGATTACGCCGCGTGGAGAAGGAACTCCACTTTCACGGAATCGAACGGGAAAATCACTCGACCATCCTTGCTACGGTCGAGCACTCCGGCGTTCAAGAGCGCTGTCACGTCTGTATGTACAGCCTTCACATCGCGACCCACGCGGCGTGCCGCTTCGCGAATCGACAGAGGGCCGGCTCCACACATGGTCTTGAGTAATTGCCAGCGCTTCGCGGTCAACAATTTCCAGAGAAGTTCCGGTGCTGCAAAACTGATGCGCGCAGCCTTCTCTCCCTTTCCGGTTTTCCACACCCGGGTAAAATCAGCCAGTGCTTCCTTGGGGGAGCGAACGTCAAGAATGACGGTTTTCATGATTCCACCTCTTCATGTCTCGTTCAAAGTCGGCGAGGAGCTTCTCCGGCGTTTGAAAGATGTACGCTTGCTCCTCCGTACCGAAATGTCTGTGGTCACCTTTTCCTGCTTCATTGTCGTAGCGTACGACGCATACACCCTCGACCACGTATGCCAGTCTATACTTGTATGAGTGGGTCGAACCAACTACAGGATTTGGTACCTTCCATATGGCCAGCTCCGCGAATGCCGTTTCCGCGTACGCTATACGCGTCCGCAGGAGCGCGACTGCTTTCATGAGGAACGGTACCAGTGATTATTGACTGTTGTCAATGAAGACAACATGACTCATACAAGTGATGTAATAGTGAATACTGAGCATATGGGGGGGTGGGCTCATAGCACAGTTTTAAAACGGCTCAAGTCATTTGAAGGCTGCCAACACAATAACCTTCTGTTTTGATATTATGCGGGACGCATGCTGAGTACGATGCAATCGATGTGACGAATGTGTAGCAGGCGAGGAGATATCATGACCATTGCTCCGATCAAAACAGCACGGGATTATGACCGAGTGCTGCGACGCATCGAGCGATTGATGGATGCCAAGCCAGGCACGAAGGCTGGTGATGAGTTGGACGTCCTTACGACGCTTGTTGAGGTGTATGAAGCGAAACACCATGCGATCTATGCTCCCGACCCGATTGAGGCGATTAAGTTTCGGATAGATCAACTCGGCATGACGCGGAAAGATTTAGAGACGCTGTTGGGTGGGCGTGGGCGTGTGTCGGAAATCTTGACGAAGAAGCGAACTCTTTCTCTTGAGATGATTCGTCGCCTCCATCGCAAGTTGCATATCCCCCTGGGAAGCCTCATCGGCACCGCTGCCTAGCATCACTTCAACTCACCAACGTTAGCGTCTAGCTTCTCCTGCTTGACTCCCATTCGATCGTTATGGTTAGGTCCCGCCACCACGATGAAGATACTTCGTACAGTCCTTAACCTCAGCCTATTCTCGCTCATACTCTTCACGCTGGCCTGTCAGAAGGAGAGCGAATCGGTCGTCTCAATCGCCTTGCATCCCAAGAATGCCGATATCCTCTACGTCGCCACGAACGACGCGGTCTACAAATCACGCGATGGGGGAGGAACTTGGGAGAAGTTCCCAAGTTTTAGCGCGCGTCGGGTGACGACGCTGGCGATTGATCCGCTCCTGCCGGCGGCGATTTATGCCGGCACGATGGGGGATGCGGTCTACAAGAGCCCGGATGGAGGCCAACATTGGCTGCCGCACAATGTCGGACTGAAAGAGCATGTCTCGTTCATCAATCAGTTCGTCTTTCATCCGGCGGCCAGTGAGCAAGTCTATGCGGCCACGACGGTCGGGGCCTTTTATACGAAAGACGCGGGGCGTGAATGGGTCGAGCGTATGAACGGGATGAAGGAAGTCCACATTGTGACGTCGATTGCCATCAATCCTAAAGAGCCGGCGGTGCTCTATGGCGGGACGACCGGTGGGGTCTATCGATCTGATGATGGGGCGGGGACATGGAAGAAAATCAATAATGGATTGATTCCCGAGACGGAACTGATGGCGGCTATGGCTCTCGGGGTCAATGCTCTCGAGATCGATCGGACGAATCCTGACGTCGTCTATGCAGGTACGACGAAAGGTCTCTTTCGCACGGGGAACAAAGGGGAGCAGTGGGAGCGTATCGGCCAATCCATCTCCGATCCCTATATCAGCAGCCTGGTCCTCCATCCGAAAGAACCAGCCCAGTTGTATATCGGCGGCCCGGCCGGGATTTGGAAGACTTCCGATGGGGGAAAGACCTGGCAAGCCATGAACCACGGGCTCGCGACGTTGAATATTCGAGCCCTGGCGATGGATCCCCAAAACGTTCACACCCTCTACGCCGGCACCAACGGCAGTGGCCTCTACCGTTCAACCGATGCCGGCACGACCTGGACGGCTGTCCCGCTCAAAGCCGCGCCGACTCGGAATCCGTGACTTGTATTGGGCTCTCGCCTACGAACGACGCTTTACGAGATACGATTTACGGGTCGCTTAATATCCAGTCTTAGCCCCAGCGCTTCCGCCTTGGTACCGACTGCTGTATGAGATCATCCGATCCGAAAGCGCCTTCCACTCATCAGCCGTCATGAGGTTCTTCATCTTGAATCGCAGGCTGAGGACGCTGGCCGAACTCTGCATTCGTTGAATGTTCGCCTCGTTGATGATTTTGGAAAACTCCGATGCCTCTGCGTCATAGCTGGCGTTCAAGGTGTAGAGTTGTCGGTGGTAGGCCCGCTCCCGTTCACGGCTTTCCTTGAGTTCCTTGATGATTTCTCCGGCGAGCATATTCACTTGCTTCGCCTTCTCGGGGTCCTGGACGGTCCGATTGATCAGACCCTCCATATCCTGTTGCCCCTTTTGCCAGTAGGCATCGCTGTTACCGCCACCCATCATGCCGTGGTGATGGTGGTGCGACGAACATCCGACCAAGGTTACCAGGGCCAGTGCACCGAAAAACCCAGATACTGTTCGATTCATGCTGTCCTCCCTTGAGAGTTGTTCCGTACCCTTGTCCTACCGTATCATCTCTGAACCTAGTATGGCAGAATCGCGTCCCCCTGTCTCAGATCCGGCTCAGGTGCTGAAGGAGGAATTCCGCCGGCATCTGGAGATGTTCTATGCCAGACTCAATCTGGCGCCCCCGTACGAGAGCGTGGAAAAAGCCGTTCGTACCTTAACGACCATCGTGCACGGACTTCCTCTGAACGAACAAGTCAAAATTGTAGCCGATCCTGCGTTGCACTGGCAGCAGTTCCGCAACGCGTTCGAAGCGTCGGGGCTGGCGAAGAAACATCGTGGGATCATTACCGGTCTGGTTCGTGATCGCAGCGCCGTGAACTTGCCGGTCGAGTACGATCACTTTTTGAACTTCTTCCGCGGGTGATGGGGCCTGATTGAGCTCGTTCAGGAACCCTTAGGCGATGTGATGGCTGCATGCAGTTCGTCGTATACTTGCATGAGACGACTATCTTCCAGGCGGTAGGACAGGGTGACCGTCACGATTCCAAACAACGCGACCATGCCGGCAAGTCCTGTAATGCCGATGCCCAAAAATGCTCCGCCAAGCGTCGTGAATCCGCCTTCTAGGGCGTATTGCACCACAAAGGTCAGCGATCCCAACAAGACAACGGCGAACCAGATCGCGGTGATGAGGGCTGATGACCAGGGAATTCGTTTGACGCAGTGCGTCACCAGCGCCTCGTCATGGGGAGATACGTGAATCAAGCCTTTGACTGGCCAAGCGGTCCTGAACTTTCTGGAGAAGAGGCGGTATTGTGGACGGATGGCGATCTGCGACAGATCGGAGTACCACCAAGCCACTCCATGCGGCAGCATTAAGACTCCATCAGGACCAAAACGATCGCGGATGCTCTCCACGGTTGAGCCAGACCACTGGTCGGGTCGAGAGGCCACACGACAGCCATACCGTACGGCATCCGGAGTGAGGCGGATAAAATAGACCCAATCTCCGACCAGCAGTCCGAGAAAGAGGGCACCGGCAAAGAGACCTGCGAGGAGCATGGGTGTAGCTATCACACAGAGAAGAGCGACGAATCAAGGCGGGTAGGATGGGTATGCGCTGATGGGGAACGAGTCGATTCACATAAGAACTCCCGCTCCGGCATGCGAAAAGCTTGTTGACTCACGCGGAGGAGTTTGGCTACAGTACGCCGGGCAATGTTTCCGGCGGGCTGTGGACTACCTGATTTTCCCGCCTCAATATTGATTTCCCCCGCGTCATCATGACGGTGTCTTCCTCTGCAAGGTTGCAGTGCGCAGAGACCGGATCGTACGGATTGGTGGAGGCAAACATGGATCCCGACAAGATTGAGCGTGTGTACACCTCCTATGCGGGGTTTTACGACAGAGTATTTGGAAAAGTGTTTCATGAAGGCCGTGAATCGGCCATTCGAAATTTGAATGTCCAGCCGAATGAACAGATTCTCGAAGTCGGTGTCGGGACGGGATTAGCCCTTCCCATGTACCCTCGGCATTGTCGCATCGTCGGTATCGATGTATCCGAAGGGATGTTGGCCAGGGCAAAGGAGAAGGCAGCGGCTCATCAGCTTGATCACGTCGAGCTGCACCGCATGGACGCCGGCGCGATGCAGTTCCATGATGACAGTTTCGATACGGTCGTTGCGGCTTATGTCGTGACGGCGGTGCCGGACTATCGAAAGGTCGTCAACGAGATGATTCGGGTGTGCCGTCCTGGTGGACGGATCATCATGCTGAATCATTTCAGCAACGGTAACAAGGTGATTGCCGCTGTGGAAAAAGCACTGTCTCCCATCACGAAACACTTGGGCTGGCGTACGGACTTGTCCCTCAATACCGTGTTGGAAGGCACGTCGCTCCACATCGCCAGGAATCAGCGGGTGAATCCCTTGCGACTCTGGGCCTTGGTGGAATGCATCAACGGCAAGGGGCAGCAGATGAATGGGAACGGTACCGCACAGGCAGCTTCAGGCTATGCGAGAGGGAACGGCACCGCTGCCTATTCCAACGGAAACGGGCACTATTCCCCTGAGCACGCCCACTAAATAGTGGTCGACGTTCTCTACCGTTCACGCCGTGACCGGTGTTCCCGAACCAACCAGCGCTCCCATTCTCGGCCTGGGATGATCGTCGTGCCGACCAGGCAGTTGCCTGAAAAGCATTGAGTGATCCGGTCCGCGAGGATCTCCAGGATTCGACTCAGCCTTCTGTCTTGAACACCAAAGACTCTCAGCATCAGCCCGAAACCCGGCCCTTCCGGCGGGCTATAGGCCATCGCCTGGACCAGATTGTCCTTATCCATCGGAACACTATCGGCCGGTTTCAGGCTCCCTTCCCATTGCACCGCCGGATGAATCGCATCAGACCGTTCCGCATGGCGCCACGTGCAGGGCAGGCCGGCCTGATCCAATTCGTCCAATAGCCACTGAATGGTGGGACCGCCGGTCTCGAGCCCTTGGAAGGTCCATCGGGCGAGTTCGGCGGATTGTTGAGCCGTGACAACCGGCAACGTTAGTTCTTCCAGGTGAGCTTCGTCGCAGACCACATAGAGCTCGCCCTGTGGGTCGAACCAGAAGCGCAGTTTTCCCGCATTGAGTTCGGTCTGAATGACGCTGAGCGAGGAACAGTCGATTCCATCCTGTTCAAAAACCGAAAAGTCCGTGACGCCGGTCATTGTCAGCTTGGCGACTCGAGCAAGACTGCGAATCTCATAATGAATAGTCACGGCAATTGTGGTGCCGGCTGGAACATGACGCGTCGACCCTTCATCGAAGAGGCGACGTTTCAAGATCTGGACTTCCGTCACGTAACCGGCACGAAACCCGCCCGTATGGCCGATCAGCCAGCGAAGGTCTTCTGCATGTTTGATGGTGCGGTTCACAGGGCAATTGTAGCGCAGGCCAGGATGTAGGGCTAGGCTGGCGCGCGCATCCAACAGGAGAGGACGGGGGGAGGGAGTCTCGGACGCAGCCTCGACCTCAACTCACAGGATCCGTACCGGATCATTCCGACCTGGCTGCACCATGACGCGGCAATCGCTGCCTCATTCCTCCCTTGGTTCACCATGAGGAACAACCCCTGTCGTTGGAGGTTGGCCACGACTTGCGAGAACAGGAGATGCGGAGCAAAGAGAGAAAGCGGTAGTCGCCAAGCCAGGACTGGAGCCGGTGTCACGAAGGGGTACCATGCTGTGATGATATTGGCAGGGGCGCAATAGTGGCGATAGTCCTGGACGTGGAACACCGTGTTCGGGAGGTCTTGGATGTAGCCCTTCGCGTAGTCGTGGCGACTATAGCCATTGATATACATCCGATGACCTTCGACCTCGACGCCGATGAGCGTGGTCGGTTGAAAGAAGGTGTGCAAGACAGGGGCATACCAAAAGTTACTCGATCCGATATCCTGTACGGTACCACCGGCTGGACGGGGCAATCTGAGCGTCGACCACCCTTGATCGAGCAGGTCCAGGTAGTCGTATTGGCGCAGTGCCGTCATCTGGTTCGCGCGTTGCTCGAACCGTACGCGAAATCGGCGTTGAAGTGATGTGACCCGCTCATACTGCACTCCGCTCAGATCACGGAGTTCCTGTGCGGGCCGTTCCCGATAGATTCCACGTGACCAGGCGACTCGTTCTCCAAGGTGGTACCAGAAGGCGTGATAGCCGGAGCGGACTTTCTCCTGAAACGAACAAGGCGGAGGGGCGTTTGTTCCCTGGCGGGTCGGAGGCGCGGAGCGTGTGGACTGTTCCATGTCAGTTGCGGGAATAACCATGACATGTACTTGTCGGTCGATTGGGCCTAAGCCTAAAGGTAGAAATAACGAACGTGGGAGGCTTGATCGACAGATCCGGTGAGGTACTGTTCGTATCGCCCAGGTCAGTGGGGGAGGGAGAACAAACGATTACCTCGTGGAAGGGCTGAAACACGGTCGTCCAGACGGAACTGCGTTGACCGGCAGGACTTCAGTCGGCAGGTCAGACTACGTTTTATCCAAGCTCGTGGTCGGAGACTGGCTGAATCCAATCGTCAACCCGTCCATTCGATCTGGGGGGAGGGTGACTTGCTTCTCATCTACTGACATCAGCGAGCGCTGTTCGCGAAGCCGCTGCGTAACCGACAGCAAGTCGTTGCAGGCAAACTCGATTCCGAGGAGTCGGTTCCCTTCGCCGGGATGAAATCGCAGCAATGGCGCCTTGCCGAATGAATGGACTGAGTCTGCGCTCAAGTCCGGCCGATCCAGCAGTCGTTTCCAACCGGCGAGGTTGGTCGAGACCTCAAGATCAATTCCTGCAACACCGGTGATTCCATAGGCTCCATGCCGGCGCGTCTCTCGCCAGGTGGCCCGTAACTCGTTGATTCGTGCTTGATGCGGATTGCTGTGGTTGTCGCAGATAAAGACCAAGGAGCTACCCAACAGCATGGAAAATGTCATGGAGCCAACTTCCGTCCCAGCCATCCAGGTGCGGAGGCTCGACAGCGCTCGACCGACTCGAGTATTGCCTCCCCCTGGTCGACCGAGCCAAAACGCAGCGTTCGGCTGCCCGTCCAAGAGGTTGCGCAAAGCGGTGAGGGTGGACTGCATCACAAGAGGCGATTCGTAGTGGAGTGTCAGCGGCGGTGCGTGCGGTACTTTCCGCGACCGTAACCCTTCAACCATCTTTAAGGTCGGTTCCCAGGGTGCAAAGCCAAGGCCGTAGAGCCATGTCCCGGGGAGTCCAAGGCCAGTGAACCGACCGACTTCGATCGTCATGTTGCCTGTGTACAGTCCACCTGACACGAGCAGCCCACAGTCGGCGAGCGGCCAGGCAACGGGTAGGCCAAACTCATGACGAAATCGCGCAAACACCCGCTCCACATCCTGCGTATGGATCAGGATGCGATCAATCCCACGAATCAGCGGGTCCATAAGGGTCATATGGGTCAGTTACTCTACGAGAGAAGGAGAAGAAAGGGAAGCTGTGCTCTTTATGCGACAGAGAGGAGTCCAATCAATCTATCTCTTTCGCAGGATGGGTATCTGTATGGATGATGAGGCCATCGTATCTCAACTGTGCGATGAGCCTATTTCTAGATCTTGACGTGAGTCCGATCGCTGTGCCAGTAAATGGCTCATGCGTGCCGTGTGTCTTCAACATGTTCCCTTTGAAGGTCCTGGCGCCTTTGCGAAGGCGCTTGCCACGCGCGGGGTGAGCCTCGACTCGTATCTCGTACCTAAAGATGGACTCCCTCAAGATGCAGGTGATCTCCTGATCGTCATGGGTGGGCCGATGTCGGTCAACGATCCCGATCCATGGATTGCGGAAGAGACCGCCTTTATCCGATCTGTACTTCAGGCAAACAAGCCGGTCATCGGCGTCTGTCTCGGGAGTCAATTCATGGCTAGAGCGCTTGGCGCCACGGTGCGATCGGGCAAGGCGCTCGAAATCGGCATGACCCAGATACGTTTGACCGATGAGGGGAGAAAGGACCAAGTTTTTGACGCAGGCTCTGACCCCTTTGATGTGTTCGAATGGCATGGAGAGATCTTTGAATTGCCGGAAGCGTGTGTGCCATTGGCTGGATCGGACATCGCTCCGCTACAAGCATTTCGGTACGGTGAGCGAGCCTATGGGCTGCTCTTCCATCTCGAGATGGAAGAAAGTGGAATCGATTCTCTATGCCGCGAGTGTGCATCGGATGTGACGAAAGCGGGGCTCACCGCGCAACAGGTCAAGACCACCGCCTTGCAGCAGCTACCGCGACTCCATCACTTGGCTGATCGGTTGATTGGCCATCTACTGGCTCGTACACATTGATTGCGGCTGCGGCTCTGAAGTACTCTACACAACCTTACAGTAAGCTCTCAGCAATCAGCTCTCAGTATTCAGGTCTGGGACAGTTGCTGTTGACTGATCGATATTCATGAAAGGAGCTGGATCGACCATGGGTGGTTTTCCGATCGAAGTTGCGACACGTATCAAGACATTGCCGCCGTATCTCTTTGCGGCCATCGATAAGATGAAGCAAGAGGCGATTGCCCGCGGGGTCAATATTATCAACCTCGGGATCGGCGATCCCGACTTGCCGACGCCGATGCCCATCATTGAGAGCCTGGCGAAGGCTGCCAAAGATCCCAGGCATCATCAATATCCTTCGTATGAGGGCATGCTCTCGTTTAGAAAGGCCGTTGCCGAGTGGTACAAGCGCCGCTTCAATGTCACGTTGGATCCAGCTAATGAAGTCCTGACCCTGATCGGTTCGAAGGAAGGCATCGGCCACATCCACCTCGCCTTTGTCGATCCTGGAGATATCGTGCTGGTGCCTAGCCCAGGGTATCCGGTCTATCCGGTCGGGACGAGTTTTTGTGGTGGCCAGTCGCACATCATGCCGCTGACGAAAGCCAACGGCTTCC
Source organism: Nitrospira sp. BLG_1 (assembly GCF_047338595.1). NCBI lineage: Bacteria > Pseudomonadati > Nitrospirota > Nitrospiria > Nitrospirales > Nitrospiraceae > Nitrospira > Nitrospira sp. BLG_1. The sequence goes on along the minus strand of NZ_JBLFBO010000006.1, from coordinate 29,683 downwards.
TGCCCGATCTCACGGCGATTCCAAAGGACGTGGCGAAGAAGGCGAAGCTGATGTGGCTGAATTCACCGAACAACCCAACCTCCGTCATCATGACGAAGGACTATTTCAAGCGGGTCGTGGACTTTGCGCAGGAACATCAGGTGATTGTGTGTCACGATGCAGCCTATTCCGAGATCTACTATGACGGCCAACGGCCGACGAGTTTTATGGAGGTCGATGGCGCCAAGGATGTCGGCGTGGAGTTCCACTCCCTCTCGAAGACCTATAACATGACTGGATGGCGCCTCGGCTTTGTGGTGGGCAACAAGGATGTTCTGGCCGGACTTGGCAAGGTGAAGAGTAATTTGGATTCTGGTTGTTTTGAGGCTGTTCAAGCGGCTGGGATCACGGCACTCGGGCTGGACGATGCCGTGACGGACGACCTGAGAAAGACGTATCAGGAACGTCGAGACACGTTGGTCCCTGGTCTGAAGCAACTGGGCCTGGAGGTGGATCCTCCTCCTGCTGCGTTCTATGTCTGGGTGACGGTACCCAAAGGGTATACCTCTACCTCTTTTACGGCGCATCTATTGGAAAAGGCAGGGATTGTCACGACTCCTGGCAACGGCTTCGGTGCACCGGGCGAAGGCTATGTCCGCATGACAGTCTGCACTACCAAGGAGCGGTTAGCGGAAGCCGTCGAGCGGATCAAAAAGGTGGGATTCTGAATGGTGAACAGTGAAAGGTAAAAGGTAAGGAGTGAAATGTGAGAGAGAAGAAATCTCGTTACCACCTTTCACGTTTCACTTCTCACTATTAACCGGCTGCTATGGAGACTGTTTTCATCGGATTCGGATCGAATGTCGGAGATCGGGTAGACTATTGCGATCGTGCCGTAACGCTGCTCAGCCTCCTTCCCCATTCTCGGCTCCAGGGCGTGTCGCTGCTCTACGAAACCGAACCAGTTCGTGACCGGACTGATCCGGGTGCGGGATGGTTTCTCAACGGGGTGGTGCAGCTGGAAACAGACATTGCCCCACATAGCCTCGTCGCGATGCTCCAAGAAATTGAACGGGCACTTGGGCGTGATGACGATCAGCGGTCTGGTCCTCGCACCATGGACCTGGATATCCTCTTCTACGGAGCTCGGCGGATCGATGAACCGGGACTGACCGTTCCGCATCCTCGACTGCATCAACGACGGTTTGTTCTCATGCCTTTGAACGAACTCGATCCGCTCTGGGTCCATCCGACGTTCAAGCAATCGGTGGATCAGTTGCTGGCCGACACCAAAGATCAATCCCAAGTGAATTTGCTCTTTCCGCAACCTTCTACAAAATATGGTTCTCGACCGGCCTGCCGTGCGCAGCCTGAGTCATGAAGATCATTCGTTCACCGGCAGCTATGACCGCTTGGAGTGAGCGATTGAGGCGCGAAGGCGTCACGATCGGGTTTGTCCCGACGATGGGTGCGCTGCACGAGGGGCATCGATCGCTGATTCGTGAAGCCCGGTTACAGTGTGATGCGCTCGTGGTGAGTATCTTCGTGAATCCGACCCAATTCGGTCCTCGGGAGGATCTGACCAAGTATCCCCGTCCTCTTTCGCACGATCGAGCGATCTGTCGACAGGAAGGCGTCGATGTCTGTTTCGAGCCGACTGCGGAGGCTATGTATCCGGAGGGGTTTCAAACGACTGTGACGGTCCCAGCCGTTGCACGGCGGTGGGAGGGTGAGGTCCGCCCACATCACTTCGCCGGGGTGGCGACCGTGGTGACCAAACTCTTTGGCATGGTCCGCCCACATCGGGCACTGTTTGGGCAGAAGGACTTTCAGCAATCGGTGTTGGTTCAACAGCTGGTGAAGGATCTCAATCTCGGTGTTGATATTGTGGTCCGTCCGACCGTGCGTGAGCAGGATGGGTTGGCCATGAGCTCACGCAACGTCTATCTTTCTCCGGATGAGCGAGGGCGAGCGGTGGTGCTGTACAAGGGCCTCCAAACCGGTGCCAAAATGATCAGGACAGGGGAGACAGATGCAAGAATTATCCGGTCGGCGATGGCGCAGGTGATTAAGGGAGAACCAGCTATGGCGATTGACTACCTGGCAGTCTGCGATCTGACCACTCTCGAATCACTCCCAACCATTACAGGGAAGGCGGTGTTGCTCGGGGCCGCCCGTATCGGATCTGTTCGACTCATCGATAATATTGTGGTCTCTGCCAAACAGGCGCGGCGCAACTTTTGAGCAAGTTGTTTCTCGCTCGGAGGTCACTTTTCCCCCAGTCCGTATCGAGCACCAAGGGCATAGTACTACGGTGATTCTTCATGCTCAGAGCTTGAGCGTGAGCCACCCCATCACTCTGCTGCCGAGCACGTCGGCTAACGGATGCTCTCGGTGACGATTGTTCAAGGCATTGAAGACCGAGATCGCCACCTCGACGTGGTCGCGCCAGAATCGGTAACCACAACGCAGGTTGAGTAGTGTGTAGTGATGTACTCTGCTAGTGGGGACAGCACTAGCGGGAATCAGACCGAGGCCGGCGAAGGTCTGAAAACTCGGATCCACCGGATAAATCGTTGATCCCACATGGTGAAGCGCTACTTCGGCATTGAGGCCGTTGGCCCAATTGCCTTGCAGCCCTGCGTTGATTTTGATACGCGGGGCCCCACGTCGCCCCCGAGGTTCGAGAGCCGTTTGATCGATTACCTCCTGATAGCCAAAGTTGGCAAACCCGCGCAACCAGCCAGTGGCCAGTACCTCGATACCGGTTTCGCCCCCGTAGATATCCGCCTGGCCCTGATTTAAATAGAGGCCGGTGCCGTTGGGGTCAACTCGCGTTGGCGCGATGAGATCAGACAGACGATTGTAAAACACATCCGCCCGGAGCCGTACTCGATGGGCGAAATACCATCCCTGATAGCCCGCCTCATAGGACACGATCTGCTCAGGCCCCAGATTCTTGTTGCCAAACAATGTCGCCGTATTGCTGACGCCAAACAGGGTAATCGTCGTTGGAATTTCTTGGAAGGTCTCCACAAGGGTGGGACTGCGGTAGGCGACAGACCCGGAAAGCCGGAAAGTGTGATTTGGGATCGGCGAATAGATCAGGGCGACGCGCGGGCTGTAGGTGGGGTTCAGCTGATTGTGCAAGTCCATACGAATCCCTGCATCCAGCGTCAGATTTGCGGTGAAGCGCCAGTCATCCTGCAGGTAAAGGCCAAACCGGTCCTCGTGGCCGTTTTCCATAAGTTGGGTTCCAGAAATCGTATTGCGTCTATAATTTCCTCCGACGATCAGCCGGTGAGTGGGGTTGAGTTCGATGGTATATTGCGATTCAGCATTGTAGGTCTGTCCTTTGTAAAGCATGCCACGGGAGCGGCCGAATTTGTCGGTGATGGCAATAAGTCCTGTTAGCGGTGCCACTGGTTCGCTGTCCGTCGTGGTCTCATCTCCTTGCCAATTGAATCGCAAAAAGAAATTGGGCCGCTCGTACAGGATCTCGCTGTACGCATAGGTAGATGGTGTATTGAGATAGAGAAAATCAGCTGATGCAAAGTCGAACCGGTTTGTATCGACGATCCCACCGGCAAGCTTGAGAAAAGAGTCATCGGTCATGGCATAGGTGGTTTGCCCATTGAATCGGTGGGAGCGAGACCCGAGCGCGGCTCGATCCCTCCACTGCTGCTGTTGGTCGCGCCCGATCGAAATCCGATAATCAAATTTTCCGACGGCCCCAGCCTGCACTCCCGCACTTCGAAGAGTCCCGAATTCCCCATATCCAGTCTGGATGGTAGTGCCAGCCATATCAGCGCCTGATTTCGTGATAATATTCACCACTCCGTCAAACGCGTTGAATCCGTAGATGGCCGAAGCCGGGCCCTTCAGCACTTCGACACGCTTGATCTCTGGAAGGGTAATGGGCAATTCTGTCCAAGGGGCAAGGCCTTGGCGATCAATATAAATGGATCGACCATCGACCAGCACGAGAAGCTTATTCGCCCGTTGCTGATTGTCGCCTCGCACGCTCACATTGAACTCTCCCGCCGTCATTTGCATGACTTCCATGCCCGGCACCCACCGCAACAGTGTCGGAATATCGGTGGCCCCTGACAAGCGGATGTCCTCCTCTGTGATAACGAAGAGATTGGAGGGCGACTGAGAAATCGGCTGTTCCCGTCGAATGGCCGTTACCACAGTCTCCTCACGCATATAGAGCGCTTCTTCTTGCAAGGCCGCATCCGCTAAGGACGACGTACGAGGAATTGGTGGAGAGTCCGATGCCCGGCAAAGGCCACTCCAAATAAGAAGAGATACGAGAATCGTAGCCAACACCAGTGAAACCGTGCAGTGGTGACCAAACATTTCAGAAAGTCCGCTCGCCCAGATGATTGGGTGGCCATTATATCGACGAGCAGATATGGTCTGGAATAGTCAAAATGAACTGAAAATCCATTGCTTCAGAAAAGATTGGTCTTCATCGAGGGAAGAATCAAGGCGTGATGCACGTTACTCCCCACAGCTGACTATAGGGGCGCTGAGTCACCCTCTGATTCCACGACGGGATCAGATTGAGCGGCAAAGCGGTCCATTGTTGGGGCTCTCACAAAAGAGTGGACTGATATAGCGACGAGTCAACACGCGAGTATCTCGTAGTATGGCTGAAGGAGTTAAAGCAGCGCCAGCAACATTATCTGATGATCTTTAGAAGCGGGTGGTGTGGAAGGAGTGACATTGGGCTACTTTAGGAGAAGAGATTTGAGTGCAGGCTCTGTCCTACCAGCAGGCTGAGGATCACTTGGCTGAGGCGGTTCTTATCGTCCGTCACCATCTCCATGAATCGAATGCCCATCGATTCTGGCCGGGATGAGCAGACCACGGCTGTCCCGATCTTAATCGGTTCCTCGTCGGAGGCCGGTTTGATCACCAGCTCAACCAATGTACCCTGCGGGAGGGTTTTTGTAGTTTCGAGGGTACAGCCACCCATGGAAATATCCGTTACCCGATTGTCAATCCGGACGGCGTTGTCCGCTACTAGATTGGCACGAAGCGACACCGGGAGGCGTTCATATTGACGGCGATCGGTGGGGGAGGTGGCAGGCTTGATCTGATTTCTGAAGACGCGAAAGCGTGTCGTGCACAGCTGGCATCGGAATGGAAAGTATTTCAAGCGAGTGAGGACCCGCCCTATGGCACCTTCGTCGGGGATCACTCGAACGAAGGGTGTACCGCAACTCGGACAGTGTAGATCTTTCATGAACTCCGAGGAACACCGGCGGCAGCTGCATGATCACATGGCTGCTCCGCCAACGCGTGCTCCTGCTGTGCCTCCAGAATTGAGCCGATATCAGCGGGCGAGTAGGTAGGGGGCTTCACCCATTTCCCATCCGCCCGCTTGTATCCACCGACTTTACTCAGATTCGACCGATGCACTTCCTGGAAAATCGGTTCCATGTCAATTCCATATGAAACAGCGGTGCCGTAGGTCACATAGAGCAGGTCCGCCATTTCTTTCGCAACGGCAGTCAAATCTCCGGTCGCCATGGCCTCTTTCAATTCGTCGAATTCTTCCTGAATCAGTCGGACTCGAAGGCGCTTCGTGTCCTCATTCATATCCGTCGGGGCGGTCTGTATCAAAATCTCAAATTTGTTGTGAAAGGCTTCCACCATGGCTTGTTCGCTGGTCATTGTGCTCCTTCATTCCATCTCTAGCGGTAACGTTTTCCGTGGCACCATCTCCGTCGGTTCAAGGACGGGAATCTCGCGATCGGAGGAGATACCCAACTCTTTAAATCTGCGTGCTGCCGGGAGAATGCGCGTCTCCAAGGAGCCAATGGCACGATTGTAAGACGAGACGCTTTTCCCGAGTGATTGGCCGACATCGTTCATATGCCCGGCTAAGACCGCCATTCGTTCGTACAGCTCCTTCCCCAGGCGACCTGCTTCTTCAGCATGGGCGGTCATTCGTTCTTGTCGCCAGCCGTAGGCAACCGCACGGAGCAAGGCAATGAGGGTCGAGGGGGTAGCCAAGACGATCCCATTGGCGAATCCTTCTTCAATCAGTCTGGGGTTCTGATCCAACGCGGCGCCGAGAAATTGTTCGCCGGGCAGGAAGAGCACGACGAATTCAGGGGTGCGGTCAAACTGTGTCCAATAGGCCTTCAACGACAATTCATCCATGCGGCTCTTGACCTGGGCGGCGTGGCGGCGCAAGGCGTCGGCCTGTTGCGCCTCATTTTGCGCCTCATGGGCGTCGAGATAGGCTGAAAGAACTGCTTTTGCATCAACGATGATTTGCCGTCCTCCCGGCAGCTGGACCACCATGTCCGGACGGAGGCGCCCCTCGTCGCCGGTGACGGAGAGTTGTTCCACAAAATCGCAATGGTCCACCATGCCGGCGAGTTCGGCGACACGCTTCAATGTGAGCTCACCCCACTGGCCTCGGATCGCCGGAGCCCGCAAGGCCTTGACCAAGTTGCCCGTCTCTTGTTGCAACCGGTGCTGGGAGTCAGCCAGTGATTTCAGGTGCTGATCCAATCCACCGTAAGCCGATTGGCGAGATTGTTCAAGCAGCCGCAGCTCTTCATTGTAGCGGTGAAGAGAATCCTGCAGGGGGCGAACCAAGCCATCAATGGCCTGTTGTCGTTGAGCAAGATCGCCCTCGGCTTTGACATGCAGGCTTTCGAAGGACACGGCGGCGAGTTTCAAGAACGCTTCGTTGTTTTGCTTCAACGCCTCACCGGACAGTGCTTGAAATGATCCGATGAGTTCATGACGTGTATGGTCGATCAGGGCTTTCTGTTCCTCCAGCTGTCGCGCGGCGTCTTCCATTCTGGTTTCAGCGGCGACCCGAGCCTGTTGAACTGCTGCCAACTCGTTACGGAGCGAGCCGGTCACTGTTCGTTCTTGGTCCACCTGTTTTCGTAGCTCGTCCGCGGTCGCTTCAGCACGTTGCGCGTGAGGTCGTAGGCGACTCGTGACCCATAGTCCTACCAACACACCGCCAAGCAACAGCCCAGCCACAAACCCTACCAGGCTACTCGGCGCCAGACTGATTAGAAATTGATCCATATCTCACATGCCAATTTGTCCATAAGACTGAGCCGCTACATATAGCGTATTCAATAGAGAATCGTTCGAAGATTACGCAAGGTATTGGGAAAGGTCAAGGCGCAGACGGCTCGGGATCAATTAGCCCTAGATAGACTTTGCCGATTGAGACGGCCCTATACGAATGGTCCCGGATCCGGCATCGAGGGTGACCGGCACCCCATCGGAAAGTCGTACCATGGCTGACTCCACGTTTGCGATCGCCGGCAATCCATATTCTCGAGCAATGATCGCTCCATGAGAAAGGGTGCCGCCCATTTCTGCGATCAACCCTCCTGCGAGGCCGAAGAGGGGGGCCAAGCCTGGGTCGATCACCGGGACCACCAGGATTTCTCCTGGTATCACCTTACTCCAGTCTGCTGCTGATCGAATGAGGCGAACTGAACCAGTTACGGTTCCAATGCTGATTGGTATGCCTGATAAGGCGCCGTCTTCCCCAGCGTGATCTTGTGTTACGGTTCGGTGCCTCACAGCTGTCCAGTCGTGAACGGTGTCTGGTACATTGATCGCGATACGCTGCTCGCGTTCGGCTCTCCGGGCGGCGATTACCGCATTCCAGTCTTGGGTGTTTCCGTTCATCAAGTCCGTCCGATCGGCAATGGTTAAGAAAAAAATGTCATCTTTCTGCCGGAGTAACCCCTGTTCGACGAGGCGTTCTCCAAGCCGGATCAGGAGGGCTCGGATAGCTGCTGAGTAATACATCAAATGGTGCCGATTGGCTTCTCGCAACGAAAAGAATCGGCACAAGCGTCGATAACACCAGAGGAAGATGGCCCACCGGTCCAACCGCCAGCCTAGGCGTTGCCTGATCTCAGCGAGCGAGGAGACCTGCTTGTTGCCTTGACGCAATAGAACGGTGTCCTGTGAGGGAGCATCGGAGATCACTTGAGCGCGTAGAATCGACAGGATTGCCGTAGGGTTGTCAGCGAGGCGTGGCGACATCACGTCCGATTCGCCAACGCCGCGATGCCCATAATCGTCAAGGTATTTGTTGAAGGCGTGCAGAAATTCTGTGCCGGCCAGAGTCGTTCGGAATGTTATTGGATTCCATGATGCTGATGTAAGGATCGTATGGGTATGGCGGTCTCTTTTGGCGATATCGGTGAGTCCTGCCAGACGAAGAATCTGTTGCGCGCTGATGACGGTCCCCTGTCCTTGCAGCGCGGCGTTCAGCAGCATTCGCCAGTCAGGGCCCAACCATCCGGGCAGTACCTTGCTTAAAATTTGAAGGCACTGTCCGACTCCCCCCGCAATGCCGAATGTGACTTCCCGGCTCTCAAGCCACGGACCAAGCTTGTCGAGCTCCGACATGAGCTCGTTAGGGGAGAGGTTCAGCACAGATTCGCGTTGATAGGTACGGGCCAGCCCCTTCATCTCGGCAAAAACACGTGGCCCCACTCGCTCGACGCGGCGCATTTCCTTCAGCATCAGCCATGCGGCACGAAGGGACGTCATTTTCCCGAGCGCTTGAACCTGCGGCGGCCTTTGCAGCGGTTCACCACCCATCTGTTCCGCATTCAATGCAGGATCGCCGCCGAGCTGCGCAACCAACAGGTGAAAGAGGGTGACGTTCAGGTATGGGCGTCCCTGTAAGAGTCGGACCGAGGTAAGTCCTTCGGGAATTCGGCACCCGAGCCGGCGGTAATGCTCGAGGATGTAGCGGTCCATAAACTGCTCTAGGAATGAAAGGCTCAATGGACTGGGAAGTTCAGGGAGCGTTTCCTTAAAGTTGGTTCGTGACCATTCGCAGTCGTCGTTTGTCAGGTCGGGAGTTGGTCGAATGGTGGTGATCGGGCGAGCCTGTAGGATCCAGAGTTGCTCCGTATCAAAGGCCCATTCGATATCGGCGGGTTGTCCAAAGGTCCGCTCAATCTCCTTGGCAATCTGGGCGAGAACAACAAGCTGATTATCCGTGAGAGACGATCGGGTTTGTGCGTCTTCTTCGAGTGAAGCTTGTTGCAAGCCTGTATTCGAGACGCGCAAACAGTCAGTCTTTCTGGCTAAGAGACGGGTAAGAATCTGGAATGGTTTCCCTGTTTCAGCGGGTACCTCCACCACATATTCGTCTGGGGTAACCGTCCCGTCGACCAGCGGCGCAGCGAGACCAGGGATGGCATTGATCATGACCTGCGAGCGTCGTCTCGTGACAGGGTGAACGGAGTACGCGACGCCTGCTGCCTGCGCATCGACCATTGGTTGGATGACGACGGCCATCCTCGGCGCCGTTTTTCGGCCTTGCCTGGCTAGGTAGCTGATAACCCGGAGCTCCCACAGCGAGGCCCAGAGATCTTTGATTGCGCACTCCACTTCCGCAAGTGTGCGGCCAAGGTGAGTGCGATAGAGACCGGCAGCACTCGCATGAGCGGTGTCCTCGGTCGTGGACGAAGAGCGGACCGCCCAGCAAATGGCAGGGGGGTGTCCCAGAGCTTGTAACGCGGTCAGGCAGTCCGTGATGAGATGGGAAATCTCGGTTCGGGTGATTTGGGACTGATAACCAGCCAATGCCGAAGGTCGGTCAGATTCCGACAATCCAATGATCCGGTGCCACTCGTCCTGGTCTCGGAAACCCGAACCGTGGAGATGGTGGGTATAGGCGTCGGTTGTCACACAGAGTCCGGGCGGGACTGGGAATCCAGCCTCAATCAGTCGGCAAAGTCCAAGGGCTTTCCCACCCACGAGACTCAGATCATGACAGTGCGAGAGTGGGATGATGAAGGAAGACACCATACGGCCGCATAGTATCTAGAGTTGGAGGAAGAGGTAAAGGTCATTCACGTTGGTACCGGTCGGGCCGGTGTGAATATGGCATCCAAGCTTCTTCAAGGCTGGGTAGGTGTTGTGCCTGTTCAATGCACTCTGGAGGTCAACCTTGAGTCGTTTTGCACGTGAGACGGTTTCGCTACTCACGAGAGCTCCTGCTGCCTTGGTTGGTCCGTCGGTGCCATCGCTCCCTAGCGCGACGATCCATGCATTGGAAAGACCTGAGAGTTCGAATGCGGCTGCCGCTGCAAATTCCTGGGCACGTCCTCCTTTTCCATGACCTGTGACCGTTACCGTAGTTTCCCCTCCTGCCACCACACAGTAGGGGCGTCTTACGCGGCTACGCCTGGTTCTGAGTGCTTTCCCCAGTTCGACCAGCTGCTTGGCTGCGACACGTGCCTCCCCTGTGAGCGGTGAGGATAAAAGCTTGGTGAAGAGGCCGGCGTCCCGTGCGACACGTTCCACAGCTTCCAGCATGATGTGATTACTGCCGACAATGTGGTGGTGGACTGATCGTCCACGAGGCGTACCAGGCTTTAAGGTTTCTGGTACCGCTCCTTTTTGTCCCCGCTGCAAGTAGCGACGGACTGCTGATGGGACTGCAGACCAGATCTGGTAACGCTGCAAGACCTCGACAGCCTCGGTAAACGTAGAAGGATCAGCAGCTGTGGGGCCGGATCCGATTGAGCCAAGATCATCACCGATAACATCGGATAGGACAAGGGTGATGATCCTCGCACTTGTAGAGGCGGCTAGTCCGCCTCCCTTGATCAGGGAGAGATGTTTTCGGACGACATTGACCTCATTAATTGTGGCGCCGCATCGAAGCAGGAGCTGCGTCGTACGCTGTTTGTCGGCAAGGGTCACGTCTGAGACCGGAGCCGGTAACAGGCTGGATGCCCCTCCGGACAAGAGAACGATCAGCAGATCTCTCGGTGATAGGGTCTGTGTCAAGCGCAGTAGGCGTTGAGTCGCCACAAGTCCTGCGCGATCAGGGATTGGATGGCCGGCCTCGAGGACAGCCGTTCGTCTTGTGGGAAGTGAATGTCCCGTCTTCACGATGACAAGTCCGTCATCCAGCCGTTCTCCAAGCACGATCTCTAAGGCCTGCGCCATTCTTGCTGATGCCTTGCCGGCCCCGACGGCGATGACCCGTTTGGTATGGGACAGGTCAAATGATCGTCGTCCTATTCGCAGGGATGCTCCGTTGAGGACGACTGTCTTGAGCAGGGCCTGATGGGGATCTGCGGCCGCAAGTCCTGCGGTCAGTAGCTTGTGAAGAAACGGTCGTATGGGAGAGGGGGGAAGACGAAGCAGCATGGAGACGAATGTCAGGGGGTAGGATCCTGTTTGAAACAGCGATTGGGACATGTCTGGCGAGGAACTCGGATTTGGTACGATCCCCGAGGGAGCATATCTTTCTTGAACTCCGGATTCAGCATTTTGATCTCAAGGAGGTACGTACCGAACTCCTCAGCAACGGATGCCAACGCTCGTTGAGATTCCTTCACGTGCACGGTGATAGTTTCCGTCTCCAATGGCATGTAGAGATCTTTCTTGGTCAGTCCGAGATACTTTTCCGGCTGGGAGTAGATTTCCTTCGCCGCGATGATGCGAGGGACGTAGCGCATAGTCTCACGAGGCCCGTGCATCTTCCAATAGTCGGTAATTTTTTGTTCCTTAAGCAGCTTACGAATCCGTTCTTCGCCGGCGTTGTAGGATGCCATCGCCAAGAACCAATCATTGTCCTGAAAGTCTTTGAGGTACTTGAGGTACTTTACCGCCGCTTCAGTCGACATTTCGAGATTGCGACGTTCATCTCGGACGGCATCACTCTTGAGTCGGTAGCGTCGCCCCGTAGAGGGGATGAATTGCCAGGGCCCTGAAGCTTTCGCTTTCGAGTAGGCGGCAGAAATGCATTTACTCTCGACCAGCAACATATACTTGAGATCGTCCGGTAAACCGTTTTCCGCCAACTGCCTTTCAGCTGGAGGGAAACAGCGCCCGGTACGTTTGGCAAGGATGATGCTCTCTCCTTGATCTTCTAAGAATTGATAGAACTCATACTCGATCCGTTCTCTCACTTGCCAGTTATCCAGGGGAACCTGCACCCCGGCAAAGGTGATCTTGTCCGGCAGCTTGAACGAGCTCAGAAAGAATCGCTCTCCCTCGCGCTTAATTTCCGGCAGAATGACCAGACGGTCTTCCGGTTCTGGTTGTCCATCCAACAAGTCGGGCGTAAGCAGATCCTTCTCCGTCTCCAGTTTTTGCCCGCTATTTGCCCCTGGATCTGTCGAGGCCAACAAAGGGATAGGTAGCGAGATAAGAGGAAGTATGACATAAGTCGCCCACATGAAGGACCGTACCCAATGGATCATCATTCACAGACTCCTCTAAATCATATTGCGAATAGGTTAAAAGTGCGCAGGCAGTGAAGCTATCAGCTCCCTAAATTGCCGGCAAGCAGAATGGGTTTCTCATTCATGCTACACTGCCGTCTTCCATGCGAACTCTGACCGGTCTGAACAAGACTATCACCGATTGCACAGCCTGTCCTCGTTTAGTCGTGTATCGACAGGCGATTGCAGAACAGAAACGGAAGCAATATCGAGATTGGGTCTACTGGGGACGACCGGTTCCCGGATTTGGAGATCCTCAAGCTCGACTCTATATCCTGGGGTTGGCGCCTGCGGCCCATGGTGGAAATCGGACGGGACGAGTCTTTACCGGTGATCGGAGTGGAGATTGGCTGTATGAGGCGTTGTATCGCCATGGATTCGCCAATCAAGCCGAATCGCGGTCCATAGGAGATGGTCTGGCTCTGAGGGACTGTTATATTGGAGCAACCGTGCGGTGTGCGCCACCAGGGAATAAGCCTACGCCGGATGAGTTTGAGTGTTGTAGCCGGTACTTGGAGGAAGAAATTCGTCTGCTGAAGAATCATCGTGTCGTGGTTGCGTTAGGGAAAATTGCATTCGATCACTATCTCAAGACTTATCGTTCACAAGGCCATACGATTGCCGTACCAGCTCCTAAGTTTGGACACGGAGCTGTCTACCGACTTTCCCGGGGGGTAACTCTGGTAGGCTCCTATCACCCCAGCCAACAAAACACGTTTACAGGAAAATTGACCAGACCGATGTTCCACGCAGTTTTTCAGCGGGCTAGGAAAGAAATAGACGGGCTCTAGCAGTCTGCTGAAAAACCATTCGTGCAAGTTTTTCAGCAGACTGCTAGAGCCCGTTTCAACCGTTCAGCCTCAGTACCACATAATTTCACCCACTCATGTCTTGTGCCCGTACCCAGGCAGTTACCACAGGGGCCCTATTGCTGCCCTTTTGCTTTCCAGTCGTCGAGGAACTTTTTGAGGCCTGAATCAGTGAGTGGGTGTTTAAAGAGGGCCTGGAATATACTGTAGGGCATTGTGCAGATATGGCCACCTGCTAAGGCTGCTTCTACGACGTGCTGTGGATGACGGACGCTTGCCACCAATACCAGCGTCTTATAATCATAGTTCTTATAGATCGTCAGGATCTGTCGGATAAGCTCCATCCCGTTCGAACTGATGTCATCGAGGCGTCCGATGAAAGGTGACACGCACCAGGCCCCGGCTTTGGCGGCCAACATGGCCTGAGTCGGAGAAAAGCAGAGGGTGACGTTTACCTTGATGCCTTCGGCGGCTAACCGCTTTGTAGCCTTCAACCCTTCTGGGATCAAGGGACATTTCACTACAATATTCTGATGAATCTTGGCCAGCTCTTTGCCTTCCTTGACCATGGCGTCTGCTTCGATGCTTACGACCTCGGCACTGATTGGCCCGTCGACGATCTTGCACACCTCTTGCAGCATTTCTCGAAAACTTCGACCTTCCTTCACGACCAAGGAGGGATTGGTTGTCACGCCGTCGAGCAGTCCGAAGCTGGCGGCTTCCTGGATTTCCTTCACGTTGGCGGTATCGAGATAAATCTTCATGATTGTCCCTTTCCTCACCAAGAAACAGTGGACGGATATCGATTCTACTTACTCATTGGTCATTCTATGAGGAACTCGATCGTAGTGCAACTTAATCAGTTCAAAAGTTTGACAGACGGTACGCTGAACGTTAGAATTTTTTGAATTTAGATTCACTCCATTTCATAACGGAGAAAATGTGATACGACGAATGGTGTATCTGTTGTGTATCTGTAGCGTGGTCACCGCCTGCGGAGGGAGTAATCCTTACCTGGAAGCGTCGCTTAAGCCTGCTGAGCTTCAGGGGAAGGAGAAAGCCTGGTTTGAGAAAAATTGGGGGGCCCCAACCGGCAAAGCGTCCCGGTTTTTTGGAGGAGAGACTTGGACCTATTACAGTATTGCCGGAGGAAAATCAGGTCCGCCACTATTCAACTTTAAGCCCAATGAATGTCAAATTACTCTCAAGTTCGATAAAAATGAAAAACTTTCCGACTATAGTTACTCCTCAGGCTGCTAGCCAGAATTCTATGTAGGATGCCCTGTCCTGAATCTGCACAGAGTTGGAATGATCTAGGGCCAGACTCGACGTCTAGATAGGGTGCTCATCTCGGAACTTTCCTGCGCACTCCTTGCTGCAGAAGCAATATTCCCGTCCTCCGATCAATTCGATTAGGGCTATTCGCCTCGGGACGAATATGTGACAGACTGGGTCCTGGATCATCTGATCCAGTTCGTCACCCGGACTCTGTGCGGAAGAATCTCCCTGGCTATTTTGAAGTGGAGTTTTGAAGCCGTGAAACATGTGTCGGAGTAGGTAGTACAGGATGGTGAGGAGCAAACTGACAAGAATGAGTCTATACATAGTGGTCTACTGCTAGCTTGTCCACAATCCTATGAGAGCTATCGGTACCTGTCAAGTTGATCGCTGCCGTCCGTCGATTGTATACCACTGTTCGTCGAGCAAGTTCATTTGGCCCATTTGAATAGGTCTTATTGGGACTCATCTCTCGGTGTCATACAGTACTTCAGGAGGACTGGTTTTCCCTATCTCATGATGCTAGAGTGCGCACCTATGAAGACCTGCGATAAATGCCATGGAGCGATGCTTCCAGAACGAGCAGTGGATTTGGATGCTGGGCTGGCGATCACAGTATTTGCGTGTTTAAACTGTGGCCGTCGGAAAGCAGCGGATCAGGAACCTCGGCCGATCACGGCGCGACACTAATCCTTCCTGTCTCCAAACTACTACACGTTGATGGGGGAACATATCGGGAGGCAATGGGTCGGCCCGAGTGTTTTCCCCGTTCACGCTCAGCGACTCCTCTAATCTGAGGTCAACTTGCTGCCAGTTCACACAGCTGGTGGCAAGAAAACGGCCTCAAGATCAAGAAGCAATAGGGAAGGTGTATCTCTTGGCTAATCAGGAGCGAGCTTCGAGCGCGCACGTGATTTGTCGACGCGGTCTGGTGGGGGGTAGCGTGATCTGGCTTGTCCAATGCGGAAAGTGAGAGACCTTTGGGCATCTTGTGAGATCAGAAAAAGGATCCTCGCCAGAACTCGGTCAAGAGCAATACCCCGTGTAACAACTTGCTAGCGAAGACTCAAGACATCCATCATATCGTACAGACCTGGCGGTTGGCGGACGACCCATCGTGCAGCACGGAGAGCTCCGCGGGCAAAGGTATCGCGGCTACTGGCTCGGTGCGTCACCTCTATGCGTTCGCCCATGCCACCGAACAGAACGGTATGGTCACCGACGATATCACCGGCACGAATGGTTTGGATCCCAATTTCACCTTTGGTCCGTTCCCCGATCAATCCCTTACGAGCATAGACACCCACTTGATTCAAATCACGGCTTACGGATCGTGCGAGAACTTCAGCAATCTTGAGGGCTGTGCCGCTTGGAGCGTCCTTCTTCAACCGATGGTGGGCCTCAATCACTTCGATATCGTAGTCGTCCCCAAGGGTTTTGGCCATCTCGCTGATGACTTTGTAGAGAAGATTGATGCCGACGCTCATGTTGGGAGAAAACACACAAGGAATGTGTTGGGTGAGCGTCTTAAGTTCATCGAGCTGGGCGGTTGAAAATCCGGTCGTCCCAATGACCGCTGCACGTCGTGAGCAAACGACTGTTCGCATGTGATCAAGGGTTGCCTCGGGAGAAGAAAAATCAATCACGACCTCCCCTCGCTCCATCAAGGCCGATAGATCCTCCGTGATCGGGACACCGGCTCGTCCTGACCCGGCGAATTCACCCGCATCTTCTCCCAATACCGGGTGGCCTTTCCCCTCCAGCGCTCCTACCAGCATCAACGCGGTGGAATCCCTGACCAGTGACACCAACCTGCATCCCATTCGTCCGGCAGCGCCGGCTACAACGACCTTGATCATCTTCTTCTCACCATCGGCATCATTAACGTGTGATCAATGAGGCATCCTTAAGGGCCTGAACCAACTTCTCGCGTGTGTCTTGTGCCATTGAGCAGAGGGGTAGGCGCAGCTCAGAGTCGATCTTGCCCATCAAGCTCAAGGCTTCCTTCACCGGAATTGGATTCGTTTCAAAGAACAGTGCAGCAAAGAGAGGAGAGAGTTTGAAATGGATACGTCGAGCTTCCTCGATCTTTCCTTCGGCAAACGATGCGACAAGCCTGGCCATTTCTGCCGGCACAATATTTGCCGTCACCGTAATGACCCCTTTCCCGCCAACCGCCATCATTGGAAGAGTCAGAGCATCATCACCGGCCAACACAGTGAGGCGGTTGCCGCACATCAGGACGAGGTCCGAGGCTTGTTGGACGGATCCACTCCCTTCCTTGACTCCAACAATCGTCGGAAGGGTGGTGAGACGGGCAATCGTGGCCGGGAGCATGTTCACTCCGGTACGACCAGGAATATTATACAGAACCAAGGGAAGGTCGACAGCCTCGGCAACGGCTCGGTAGTGGCGGTACAGGCCTTCTTGTGTGGGTTTGTTGTAATAGGGTGTGATCAATAATGCCGCATCGGCGCCGGCCTGCTTCGCATGTTTGGTAAGGGCAATCGCTTCGTCCGTGCTATTTGAGCCGGTTCCGGCAACCACTGGAACGCGACGACGGACGACTTCCACCGTCAGTTCGATGACCCGATTATGCTCATCGTGAGAAAGAGTGGCTGACTCCCCGGTCGTTCCGCATGGGACGATGCCGTTTGTCCCATTTGCAATTTGCCATTCAATCAGGTCAGCCAGGGCCCGTTCATCAACCTTGCCCTTGCGAAATGGTGTGACGATTGCGACAAGAGATCCAGTAAACATGCTCACTCCGTTTTGTTCAGGAACGACGGGATCGTCTCTCCTTTGATGAGGTCATCATACGTTTCTCGTTCACGAATGACATGAAATTCACCACCCTTCACGAGGACTTCTGGAACCCGTGGTCGAGAGTTGTAGTTTGACGCCATCACAAAACCGTAGGCTCCGGCACTCATGACCGCCAGCAAGTCATCAGGTTGTATGTTCGGCAACGAGCGCTCTTTGGCTAGAAAATCTCCTGATTCGCACACGGGCCCAACGATATCCACCATTTGTTTAGGGCGATGGACTGCCGCTTCGTTCACTGGTCGAATCTCATGGTACGCCCCGTACAAACTGGGGCGAATGAGGTCGTTCATGGCCGCGTCGACAATGACGAAGTGCTTTGTCTCACCAGCTTTCTCGTACAACGCCTTAGTTACGAGGATGCCGGCGTTCCCGACGATGACACGGCCTGGTTCCATGACCAGTGTCAGCCCCAGCCCCTTGACGAGAGGTGAAATCGCATGAGCCAGATCCTGAGGCAACGGCGGCTTCTCATCGGAATAGGTGATACCGAGTCCACCGCCGATATTCAGATAGCGAATGTTGATGCCATGGGTTTTTAGCGTGTCAATCAGAGCCACGACTTTCTTTAACGAATCTACGAACGGCGTCACATCCGTCAACTGTGAGCCGATATGGGCATGAACTCCTACAACGTCGATGTGGCTCATCGAGGATGCCATTTTGTATTCTTCCAATGCACGATCGGCTGCAATCCCGAACTTACTTTTCTTCATCCCTGTCGAAATGTACGGATGTGTTTTGGGGTCCACATCGGGATTGATTCGCAAGGCAATCCGAGCCTTCATGCCGACCGAAGCGGCGACATCATTGATCGCGCGAATTTCGGCGGCAGACTCGACATTGAACATAAGAATATTCGCCTTGAGCGCGTCACGAATTTCGTCCGGTGACTTGCCGACACCGGCAAAGACGATTTTTGATGCAGGTACGCCGGCCTTCATGGCCCTGAACAGTTCACCACCTGACACAATATCCACTCCGCTCCCTTCTCGTGCCATCAGCCGCAGAATGGCGAGATTGGAGTTGGCCTTCATCGCAAAAGCGATGACATGCGGGATATCCTTGAACGCGTTGTCATAGGCATGAAAGTGACGGATGAGAGTCTCGTGGCTGTAGATATAACAAGGAGTGCCTAGTTCTTTCGCGATCCGGCTGACGGGGACTTGCTCGCAGTATAATTCGCCCTGTTGGTACTCAAAGCTATGCATCGTCTCAATCCTTAATCAAAAGTAGATTCGTCCGCTGAGGGTCACCGAGTCCCCACCGGCTGTGAAGGTGGAAGACCTATATCATGTCCGTCCAGAGACAGGTCAGAAGCTCCTGGGTCTACTGCCTCGCGCTCTGTCTGGAGTGCATGCTGTTTCTTTTGCTTTTCAACGATAGGGGCGACGCCTACATACTCAGGGGGAACAGGAGATCCCACGACGCCACAAGCAACCAGTAACCCTGTCGAGATCAGAACCGGTAGTGTTCTCATGAGAGGTGTTTCTCCAGTTCCTTGATTCGCTGCTCTACTCGAGCTCGAGCGGTACCACCGACTTGTCCTTTGTGATCAATGGCAGCCACGGTAGTCAATCGTGTGAGCACGTCCTGTGTAATCCGCCCAGAAAACCTACGCAACTCTTCGAGCGAAAGATCGGTCACTTCACAGCCACGATCAAGGGCTGCTCGAACGATCCGTCCAGTAATACCGTGCGCCTCACGAAACGGCACACCCTTCATAACCAAGTAGTCGGCCAGCTCGGTGGCCAACAGCCCACCTCCTTGCAGTGCGCTCGTGAGTCTCTCTCGGTTGACTTGTACGTGGCGCATCAGTTCGGTCATCACCTCAAGCGAGGAGTCCACGGTATCAAGCGCATCGAAGAGTGCCGGTTTGTCTTCCTGCAAATCGCGATTATAAGTGAGGGGCAGAGCTTTTAGCAGTGCCAACAGGTTGAATAGGTGCCCATATACGCGACCTGTTTTCCCCCGTACCAACTCCGGGATATCGGGGTTCTTTTTCTGCGGCATCATACTGCTTCCCGTACAGAAGGCATCGGGCAAGTCGACGAATTGGAACTCCTGCGTGGCCCACAGGATCAACTCTTCACTGAGCCGTGACAAGTGCATCATCACAACCGAAAGGGCCGAGGCCACTTCAATCATGAAATCACGATCAGACACCGCATCCATACTATTGGCGGTGACGGCAGGAAAATCCAACAACTCAGCTGTATATCGCCGATTGATCGGATAGTTTGTACCGGCGAGGGCACCGGATCCCAGCGGCATGACGTTGAGTCGGTTTCTTGCGTCACGCAGTCGACCCTTGTCCCGTTCGAGCATCTCGACATAGGCTAACAGGTGATGAGCGAACAAAACCGGTTGAGCTCGCTGGAGATGGGTATAACCCGGCATCATCACTGTGCGGTTCTCAGCGGCCTTTGTAACCAACGCACGTTGCAGATCGAGTATGCGCGCATGGAGGTTGTCTAAATAGGAGCGTACATACAGCCGAATATCCAACGCAACCTGATCATTTCGGCTTCGACCGGTGTGTAACTTCCCGCCCAAAGGGCCGATGATCTCTGTTAATCGCCGCTCGATCGCCATGTGGATATCTTCGTCTTGCGGCGTAAAGGTGAACTGACCGCGATCCAGCTCTCTTTTCACTGTGTCCAACCCATGAATGATGGTCCGAGTTTCTGTTTCCGTCAGGATCTTTGCCTTTGCAAGGGTCTTACAGTGGGCGATGCTCCCGGCGATATCTTCGGCATACAGCCGGCCATCGACCATCACGGAGCGCGTAAACGTTTCCACTAATCGATGAGTCTTCTCCCGAAACCGGCCATCCCATGCCTTTCGTACATGGTCGGCGGTCTTCTGGTGCTGTTTGCGTTTGGCCATCAGGACGAAGCTTTCTTTCGTTGCGCGCGGATCTTGAGCCGCAATGCGTTCAACCGGATGAACCCTTCCGCATCTTTCTGGTTATAGACTTCATCTTCTTCGAAGGTGGCGATGTCCAACCGATACAGTGATCGCTTCGATTTGCGCCCCGCCAGCGTACAACTCCCCTTATACAGTTTGACGCGAGCAATGCCGCTGACGTCTTTCTGAGCGTCATCGATCGCGGCCTGCAGCATGTCACGTTCCGGGCTGAACCAATAGCCGTTGTAGATCAAGCCGGCAAACCGTGGGATCAAGCTGTCACGGAAATGTAGGACCTCACGGTCCATGGTCAAGGACTCAATCCCCCGATGCGCCACATGGAGAATCGTGCCTCCGGGTGTTTCGTACACCCCGCGCGATTTCATCCCGACATAACGGTTCTCTACCAGATCAACCCGTCCGACCCCATGTGCACCGCCTATTTCGTTGAGATGAGCCAGTAAAGCGGCCGGACGCATCTTCTTTCCGTCAACGGCGACCGGGTTGCCTGCCTGGTATTCGATCTCGACTTCCTGCGCCTTATTCGGTGCTTTCTCCGGAGAGACGGTCAACTGGAAGATTTCATCGGGCGGCGATTCCCAAGGGTCTTCGAGAATACCGCCTTCGTAGCTGATGTGGAACAAATTGGGGTCTGTACTGTACGGCTTGGCCTTGGTCGCGGTCACAGGGATACCGTGCCGCTCGGCATACTCAATGAGTTCACGGCGAGACCGCATGGTCCATTCTCGCCAAGGGGCGATGATTTTGAGCTGCGGGGCAAGGGCCATGTAGGTGAGCTCAAAGCGTACCTGGTCATTGCCTTTTCCTGTGGCTCCGTGCGACACCGCTTCGGCACCTTCCTTCAACGCGATTTCGGCTTGTCGGCGGGCAATTAACGGACGAGCGATTGATGTCCCGAGGAGGTAGCATCCTTCATACAGCGCATTTCCACGCAACATCGGGAACACATAATCTTTGACGAAGGTCTCTCGCAGATCTTCCACGTAGACTTTCTTGACGCCGAGCGCTTGGGCCTTGGCCTTGACCGCTTTCAGATCTTCCCCCTGCCCAAGATCAGCACAAAAGGCAATAATTTCAGCGTGATAGGTTTCCTGCAGCCACTTAAGGATGACCGAGGTATCGAGCCCTCCGGAGTAAGCCAGGACGATTTTCTTGAGTGATGTGGGTTTCATAGTCAAATCCTATCGCGCACCTTTCTTGAGGCTAAGAAGTTGAGTCAAAATGGCCTTTTGCATATGAAGCCGATTCTCCGCCTGATGGATCACGACAGACTGCGAGCCATCCAACACATCGGCGCTAATTTCTTCTCCCCGATGGGCCGGCAAGCAGTGCATGACGATCGCGTCGGGCTTTGCTCGTTGCAGGAGCCGGTGATTGAGTTGGTAGGGGGACAGGATGCGTAACCGTCTGGCTTGTTCCCGCTCACGGCCCATACTGATCCACACGTCGGTATAGACGACATCCGCTTCCTTCACGGCCACCAGGGGATTCTCCACCACCTCAATCGAAGCACCACTGGCGTGTCCATCGATTCTGGCGCGGTCGATGACTCGTTGATCCGGTTGATAGCCGGAAGGACACCCGATGACCACGCGCATCCCCACCTTTGCGCCAGCTTCAATGAGTGAGTTGGCGACGTTATTCCCGTCTCCGATGTAGGCCAGACTGAGTCCCTTGAGCCGGCCTTTCAATTCCTGAATCGTCAGAAGATCGGACAAGGCCTGACAGGGGTGACTGTGATCAGTAAGCCCATTGATGACCGGCATGGTGGCTTCTGCAGACCACTCCTCAACGATCGCATGGTCATAGGTACGGATGACAATGCCGTCGAGATACCGGGATAAGACGCGGGCTGTGTCCGCAACGGTCTCACCGCGAGAGAGTTGAATATCACTCATCGGCAGCACCAGGGCGTGGCCACCGAGTTGGTTCATGCCTGCCTCAAAGGACACGCGAGTTCTCGTCGACGGCTTTTGAAAGAGAAGTCCCAGTGTCTTTCCGCGAAGCAACCGGTGAGAGACACCCCGTTGCTGCTTCTTCTTGAGAGTCCTTGCCAGCCGTAGGAGCGCAAGGACTTGGGTCCCTGGCATGGTGGCCACGTCAAGTAGGTCCTTGGCGTATCGCTCGGTGCCTCGTGGATGTCTGGGTCGTGCGGTCATCAGTGGTGAGATTCTTTTTCCGACCCCTGGCGTTGAGTAAAGAGTGCTCCGAGGAGATCCATGAGTCGATCGATCTCCGGCTGTGTAATGATCAAGGGTGGCACCATGCGCAGCACATGCTCGTTCGCGGCATTCAACAGCACCCCGCGCGCCAGCGCATCGGCAACCATCGTTCTGGCATCGATCGTCAATTCCATTCCCTGTAACAGACCAAGCCCGCGGACCTCCTGGACAACGCGATAGCGGCTCTTGCAGTCAGTTAAGCCTTTCGCCAAATACTCCCCCATGCGCTTCGCGTTCTCCAGCACAGGCCCCTCAAGCAGGACGTGGCAGACTGCCAGGGCAGCCGCACAGGCGAGCGGATTTCCGCCGAATGTTGAGGCATGGGAGCCAGGGGTAAATGCCGCTGCCACTGATTCTTTGGCGAGGCAGGCGCCGATTGGGACGCCTCCGGCCAGGCCTTTCGCCAAGGTCATGATGTCGGGCTGAACCCCCAGCTGTTCATAGGCGAAGAGGGTCCCGGTTCGGCCCATGCCGGTTTGAATCTCATCAAAAATCAGGAGGATGTCTTTTTGTGTACAGAGCTGCCTGAGGTTCTTTAGATACTCCCGATCAGCGACATGCACCCCACCTTCCGCCTGGATCGGCTCCAGCATGATGGCTGCGGTCCGCTCAGTCACGAGCGACTCGATGGCTGTGAAGTCATTAAACGGAGCATAGACGAATCCGGGCATCAGCGGCTCGAAGCCCTTTTGAACCTTTTCTTGACCGGTCGCCGTGACCATGGCCAGGGTTCGGCCATGGAACGAATTCTTCATCGTGATAATTTCAAAACGAGTCGCTCCATAGCGCTCATGCCCGTAGCGTCGTGCCAGCTTGATCGCGGCTTCGTTTGCTTCGGCGCCGCTGTTACAAAAGAACGCTCGGTCGGCGAACGAATGGTTGACCAGCAAACGGGCCAGCTTCACCTGGGGTTCGGTGTAATACAGATTGGAGGTATGGATGAGTTGAGCCGCTTGGCGTTGGATCGCCTGGACAAGGTCCGGATGCCCATACCCTAAAATATTTACCGCGATCCCCGCCACAAAATCCAGGTACTCGCGACCCTCCAGATCGTAGACTTTCGCACCCCGCCCCCGCACGATCGAGAGCGGTTGGCGGGTGTAAGTCTGCATCAGGTACTTGGCCGCGTCGTCCTTCAATTCTTCAGTCGGCATATGACGTATCCCCTTAGAAAGAAAGGAACGCTAGCACAGGGACAGTAGGAAGAGCAACAAGTGCGGAGGGGAGTGTCAAGCTCAAAAAGAGAGGTCGGATCGGTGCTCAAACCGGAAGCCCATCATCGTTTTAAATGATCCTCTCTTCCATTTCGGAGTGTGGTAAGCTGCCTCGCCATGACGATGTGTGGGCAGTGTCAGCAGCAGAATCCCGAGGATGCCAACTTCTGCCATCAGTGTGGGGCAAAGTTGATGGAAGTGAAGGCATCTACCGATGAGCCCACCGCCGGGAACACGACAGCCCAACCGATTCAGGACGAAGAGACACGCTGGCGTCAATTTATCGGGCCGAATGCAGACTATTATTTGCGGGTGTTCAAGAAGTTTTCAGCGAACGGGCAACCGCGGTTTGCCCTCTCATGGAACTGGCCGGCCTTTCTCTATATCTCATTTCTCTGGTTCCTATACCGGAAGATGTATCTCCATGCGTTCGTCTATGCCGTTGGTCCGATGGTCTCCACCTATCTTACGGGAGATGTGTCTGCCGGGATCATCTGGAGTGTCATGGCGGGGGCGACAGCTAATTATCTCTATTATTGGCATTGCTGGGAGCATATCGGAGAAATGAAGCGAAGCAATCGGATGGACCCAGCTGCTCAAGATACCGTGCTGAAAGAGTCCGGTGGTGTGCAACCGTACGTCATTTGGGTTGGTGTCGTGTTCTATCTCATTTTCCTGGCGACATTGGTCAAAATGGTCCAGGAAGGTCCGCCGGATGTTGATCAGCAGCCAGGTCGGCCGGCCAAGCAGGCAGCGATGCTGCCTCAGGCGTGATCTGTCGCGACAGTGGGCACCCAGTGATCATCTTGATGGAAGAGAGGAATGAGGATGGCTCGATTAGTCTTACTTCGGCATGGGGAATCGCAATGGAATTTGGAAAATCGTTTTACGGGTTGGGTGGATGTGCCGCTCTCACCCAAAGGGATTGAGGAGGCAAAAAGTGCGGGGGAGAAACTGCGTGAGGTGAAATTTCATCGCGCCTTTTCCTCGGTGCTCATGAGAGCGAATGAGACGCTGAGGATTGTCTTGGAAGTGATCGGTCAGACAGGGATCCCCATCGAAAAGGACAAGGCTCTGAACGAACGGATGTATGGGGAATTGCAGGGATTGAATAAGGCAGAAACTGCCCAAAAGTACGGTGATGCACAGGTGAAAATCTGGCGGCGCAGTTATGACGTCAGGCCGCCGGGTGGAGAGAGCTTAAAAGATACGGCAGAGCGGACGCTTCCCTACTATGAGAAGATGATCAAGCCCCATCTGCTGAAGGGCGAAACTATCATCATTGCCGCCCATGGCAATAGTCTGCGCGCGTTGGTGATGGAGTTGGATCAGCTCTCAAAAGAAGCGGTCTTGGAGCTGAATATTCCGACTGGAGTGCCGCTACTCTACGAATTCGATGAGCGCGGGAAGGTCTTGTCGCATCGGTATCTGTGATTGCTTCATGGAAATGTTGAGTGTTTCTCGGATCTCAGCGCTGTCTCGGAGCTGCGGCGGGTTGGAAGGTGCTCACCCGATATTCTCCAGCAGCCGACCATATTCCGCAGCAGGCGCATAGTCGATTAACAGCACGAGCAGCTTCTCGCGGTTGCCTGGTTCAATCAGGCCCAGGTCTTCCATGCGGCCTGCTGTTTCGGCACAGATGCCTGTGGGATTAAGCCCTTCCTGATCCACCAGGTGGGCATAGTGTTCACGCCGTTCACTCAACTCCGGTTGATACTCCACCCACGTGCTTGTCCCCAGTTGCCCAGAAGGCCACCACTCGGTTTGTACGGACTCGAACAGGTCTTCCTTGATGAGGGCTCTGTACTTGGAAGGGATATGCGCGTCGATGGCCGCAAGGGCCCAGTAGAGGTTCAGCGAGAGAATCTCTCGCGCGATGGCAGGGACCTGAGCTTCAGCGGCCTCGATGCCGTATTCCCCAAGCTGCGAAGAAGTAATGGGATGAGGCATCGTTCTGAACAGTGCTGTCGCGGCTTCGGCTGGTGTCATGGTTATGTGCTAGCATACTGCACTGGCTGTTTCCCCCTCAAGCGGTGGCTTGCGGCGCCGTTTCGTAGCATTCCGGAACATGTCTAGTGCCACCATCGAGATGTCGCTGCAACAAGAGTCGTCGCTCGTCGTTTGTGAAGCGTGAAGCTTCAGGATCCCGGTTACGCAATACATTTCCCGCTCGACGCTTTACGAAATGAAGAAGTGGCCATGTGATCCGATCACCGGTCTCGAGGGATATGAGGGGCAATGAAGCGAGATGTAGGGAGGATAAATCGCCCCTCCCGGCTTGTTCTAGGACGGGAGGGGCGATATCCAGCAGAATCAGCGAGTGGCGACTTTTTGAACCACGGCTCCGTATGGAGCAGCGGTGCGGGTCCCAGAGGTCTGCCCGTCCTTTTCACCTGAGAAGGCGATCGGTTGGGTCGATTGGGTCACAATAATCTCAACGCGCCGGTTCTTGGTCCGGCCTTCTTCCGTATCGTTAGTCGCGACGGGTCGAGAGTCTGCATAGCCGACGGCTCGGACTCGATCGGCGCCCAGTCCTCCCTTGATTAATGCCTTGCTTGCGTTCTCGGCACGAGCCTGAGATAGCTCTGCATTGTCCTTAAACGGCCGCTTGGGATTGTACTTCACCGGGATGCTGTCGGTATGGCCGGCGACTTCGATGCTCTCAGGACGGAATTTCCGTAAGGCGACGCCAATTCGTTTGACCAAGGCGGCCCCTACCGGTGTCATGGTCACTCGTCCTGCACCGAACAGTTCGCCTGATGCCAATGCAAGTGTGAGCTTGTCACCGCGTTGCTCCATCACCACGGTGCCTCGTTTTAGATCATCCTTGAGTGCAGCCATCAACTTCTCATTGACCTTGGTTATATCAGGGGAGACACGCGCAACAGCCTGTTGCGGAAACGCATTCTTCATAGAGGGCGTCAGCTTGACCGGCTTTGGCAATGTCTTCCCCACACTCGCCAGGATACGCTTTGCCTGTGCAAGCTGTGAGTCTCGGCTGGCGAGTTCCATCGTTAACTCTTGATCTTTCGCCACCAGCTGCAGGTCCAGATCCGCGATCCGCTGCATGGCGACATCGAGCTGGTCACTGCTGATCGTATATTGCCGCTCAATGTCAGAGACCTGCTGCTTCGCCAACTCGAGACTGCTCTTGGTCCGGTTCAGCTCCTGCGACATTTGTTGGTGGTTGTCCCGCGCTGTGCAGATCCCCGCGAGTTCTTGCTCTTTTTGATTGAGTTGTGCTTCCAATGCTTCAGCACGAGTTTTTTCTGCGTTCAACTGAGTGGCAGCCGCAGTAGTCTTTTCTCGCAAGAGCGCCAGTTCCTTTTCCTTGGCCGTCAGCTGTTGCAGGAGCAGTTCGAGTCGTGCCTTTTCCTGCTCAATGTCTGCATCCGCCTTTTCTTTCTCTTTTGCTCCCTCTGCTGCCTCGGTTTCCCCCGCCTGGCTCTGGGGTACATCAATAGTGATCGACGTCATGGGAGTAATGGCCGAAACCAGCGCAGCGTCCTCAGAGGCCCCTGACTGAGCAGCGGCAGCCAGGCTCGATTCAGACCCATTCACCACGAGGGTGACGAGAAAGGCACAAGCGAGAAGTTTCATCGTTCTAATCATGACCCACCTCACAAAATGGTAAAAGTCGGTACTCCGACAAAACTCAGTTTCAATATATGAACACCCAATGGCTGAGGCATCCCCTTGTCCTGTTCTCACGGCCTCATGCCGACACCGAAACAGAAGAAAGCGATCCAGCCACAGCACAGGATCTGCTACGGATACAGGCTCTTGAAATTTGGGTGGTACGAGAAAACGCTACTATGTCCTATACGCTCTCTTGCGTCCGTTTGCAACTGGTGTATGTGCGTTGAGTGCGCTTTCAGAAAGGATTGCAGGGGTGACGGGGGGAATGGAGGGCGTGAGGCATACGGTAGGAGCAGTACCTAAAAAGTAATAGTACATATCTATGGTCAATCACACTACATGTAGGGGATTGGGAAGAGGGTAACAAGGTGGAAAGTGGTAGGCTCGTCCCTCGCGCGCTCAACATACTGTTTCAATGACGTCTTGATACGTCGGCGTTCTACAGGGCGATTTCAATGGCCTGTTTGGCGGGAACATCAGTTCAAGATTGCGCGCATCCCCTCTTCGCATTGAATCAATGAATAGGCTCACAGGATACAATTGGATAGAGTAGCGTGGCGCGATGAGTCAGCGGTGCGGAGTCCTTACGATTCGTCCTTTGCTGGGAGATGGCGTGGCGAATTGCTAGCCCGCATTATTCACGAGTCCTGAACAAGGCACCCTTCTGGCTTCGACGTCAGCCCCGTCAGAGCAGGCCTCCGCTCAGGGGTAGCCCTGAGCAGGTGTGAAGCACCGTGTCGAAGTCAGCCAGCGGGCAACGAGCCTGCTGGCTGATGGTCCTGAACGAACGCGCAGCTTTCATGAACTAACCGGACTAGTTCTGTCCCGTACAGGATTTAGGATGGGTATTCCCGCGTCTCGTGTTACAACCTCGTATCTGGGAGGACTTATGACATCCATGAGTTTTCGTATCTATTTCGTCGGTGTGGTTGCCGTCCTGAGCATGTGGGGGGAGGTCCACGCGCAGTCGACCGAACCGACCTATGCCTGGCAACAGGGGCCGTTAGACGCGCCACTTGGGGATCAAGCCACGCTAACGTTGTCCTCAGGGTATCGATTTTTGGGGCCAAAGGACACTGAACGTCTCTTGCGGGAGATGGGCAATTTCCCTTCCGGAGCGGAACTTGGGTTGGTCACGAGTGGCTCAGGGGACAGTGATTGGTTTGTAGTGATTCGGTTCATCGATGCCGGCTATGTGGAGGATGATGATGCGTCTGCCTGGAACGCGGATGAAATGCTGGACTCTATTAAAGAAGGAACGGAAGAAGCCAATGCCAAGCGGCGTGAGATGGGGATGGAGGCGCTCAATATCAAAGGGTGGGAGGAGAAGCCACATTACGATAAGGCCACGAACAAGGTGGTCTGGGCAATTTCCGCCGAGACCAGCCATGGGACGACGGTCAATTACAATACCCTCGCACTTGGTCGACATGGATATATGAGTATGAATCTCGTAGCCGACCTGGCTCAGTTGCCTACGCTGAAACCCCATGCGGCGAGCCTGTTATCGAATCTGAACTTTGTGCAGGGCAAACGGTATGTGGATTTCGATAGTACGACCGACAAGGTCGCAGCAGTCGGGCTGGCAGCACTGGTTGCGGGCGCGGCCTTTAAGTCAGGACTCTTCGCGAAGCTGCTCCTATTGATCATTGCCTTCAAGAAGGTCATTCTTCTCGCGGGAGTGGCTGTAGTGGGTTGGGTGTGGAAGATCGTCAAGGGGCGCTCCACGCCGCCGCCGTCAGCCTGATGAGGATGAGATGAAAACGCTACTTACCCTGCTCGCCGGAGCAAAATTTGGCAAGGTGCTGCTGACCTCCGGCACAATGCTGTTATCGGTCATCACCTATAGTTTTATCTATGGGTGGCGATATGCGGCGGGTTTCGTCGGTCTGATTTTCTGCCATGAGATGGGGCACTTTGTGGCGGCTCGACAGCGTGGATTGGATGTCGGGGCGCCGACGTTCATTCCGTTCGTCGGGGCTTGGATTCAGTTGAAAGAACAACCGATGGATGTGGAAACGGAAGCCTATGTGGCCATGGCTGGACCGGTTGTCGGGACCATCGCTGCTATGGGCTGCTTCTACGCCGCCGACTTCCTTCAGAGTCCGTTGCTTCGGGCGTTGGCCTATGCAGGGTTCATGCTGAACCTCTTTAATCTGATCCCGCTGGCTCCACTTGATGGCGGACGTATTACGTCGATTATTTCACCGAAAACCTGGTGGATCGGAGCCCCCTTGATTGTGGTGCTCTTTCTTTGGAACCACAGTCCGATGCTGTTGCTTCTCGCACTCCTGTCGATTCCTCACCTCCTTTCCACATTCAGGCAGACCGGTTCGGTGATGTCAGAACGGTATTACGACGTGTCGCCGTCCACGCGCTGGAGTTACGCCACCTATTATCTCTTGCTTGCAGGATTTCTAGGCGTGATGACGTACGAAACGCATCGTGCTGTGGGTCTCTAGCAGAAACTAGTGTCCTGTCTCTGAAGTTCGCTGACAAAATCGGGCGACGCTGGCCAGAAT
>NZ_JBLFBO010000049.1:0-16697 GCF_047338595.1 Nitrospira sp. BLG_1 | reverse complement strand
GTGGCCGGCGTGACGGCGGTGAACTATCGGTCGGAGCCGACCGATTACCGCACCGAGAAGGGCTGTGCCTACAGTGAAGTGTTCGCCTGTGTGAAGACAGGTGATCAGCCGGTGACCCCGACGATTGCCGCGCATGTCGGAGATCCGGTTGTCATTCATGTCCTGGGCGCATTCAGTGAACAGGTGCAACTGTTCAGCGTCTCCGGCCATGAGTGGAAACATGAGCCGTACATCAACGGAGCAGACCTCGTGAGCACCATGGAATTCGGTGGGTCCGAAGTCTTCAATGCTTGGTTGAACGGCGGAGCGGGCGGACCGAACGGGATTCCCGGTGACTATCTCTGGCTCAACCAGCGTCCGGGCTATCTCGATGCCGGACATTGGGGCATGTTAAAAGTATTGGACCGAGACAGTCGTGCGATCCTTCCGCTGAGTGGGAAAGCCCCGGCTACACAACATGCCGAGGGTAAGTCCTCAGCAAAATCCCTCCCGGTGTCTATGAAGGCGAAGGCCAAGTAGAAGACCGACGAGGAGACGTAGTAGGCGGGGGAAGCCGGCTTGTGAGAGCCGGGTTCCCCCGTTCGTTTGTCGTCGGCAAACGATGTCTTGGACCAGGCTCAGCCATACGGTAAAAGAACTGATGGATCTGCGAGCAGTATCTAAATTGATCGGCGCATTCTTGGTGTGGCTGCTGTCGATGGCGGTCGGCAGTCTTCCGGAGGCGGCCACCGCGCTCGACTTTTCCGGTGATCGGATCGTCAAGCGAGGGAAGTCCGTGGTGACAGCGCATGTCAACGCCAAGGACGATCGCTGGCGATTTGAGTTTCTCATCCCTCAGCGAGGGGCCAGCGTGATCATCGTTCGAGTAGATCGCGGCATAGCCTGGTTGATCTTGTCCAAGCGACGGCTGTATGTGGAGGAGCCGATCACGGATGATTATCGGCTGGAGGTGAGCGAGAACATGCCCGGCGAAATCGCGCGCGAGTTGGTCGGAGACGAGATGCTTAATGGATATCCGACGGAGTTGTTCGAGGTGACAGTTGCAGGAGCAGGGGAAACTCGGCAATACTATCGGTGGGTGACCAAGGTTCAGCGGTTTCCGATGAAGACGGTGAGCAAGCAGGGGGAATGGTCGGAGGAGTTTCGCCGGTTGATCTTTACCGAACAGTCGCGATTTTTGTTCGAGCTGCCACAGAGATTGGATCCAGCCAATCCACCCGCAACCATGCAACCGACATCGAACAATGAGGGGTACAGGAGGGATTAAGATGAAACGAATCATGGTAACAGGGCTCGGTCTCGCGCTCTGTGCGGAGATGATCATAGCGGCGGGGCTCCAAACGGAGGTCTTGGCGTATGAGTCAGGCAGCGTGGTCAATGGAGCGACCGTGCAAGGCAAAATCACCTTCACGGGGCCTGTGCCTGAACCGAAAGTCTTCGAGCTGCGTCGCTACTATGACCGCGAGTATTGCGCGACTCTTTCAGACGGAAAAGGACATCGCCTTCTGAAGGAAGTCACTGTCGGCCAGGATGGCGGTCTGAAGGATGTGGTGGTCGTCATCCAGGGTGTCGAGAAAGGCAAGGCATTTACCGCCACCGATGCGGAGGTGGAAGCCAGTCTCTGTCAGTTTCTGCCGTTTGTCACCGTCGTCAGCGACAAGCGCCGGGTCACGGTCTTTAATCGAGATCCGGTGTCACACGATATTCAAGGTTATGCCTACGACCAGGCCGGCGTCGACATCGTCCTTCATCGACCGGCGTTGCATGTGAGCGGGACGACCGATGTGGTTCAACTGGTGAAGGGAAGGAAAATATTCACCATGCAGTGCGGCATGCACCCGTATATGCAGAACTGGGGTTATGCGATCGACAATCCCTATTATGCCGTGACGAGTCCCAATGGGGCATTTACCATCGGTGATCTTCCGGCAGGGACCTATCGACTCAAGGCGTGGCATCCGATTCTTGGCACCCAAGAGCGGGAGATTACAGTAAAGCCTCAGGAGGCTCTGACGCTCGATTTTCTATTCGAAGCGAACCAATTGGTTAAATAATGTCGAATAATGCCCCACGGTTGACAATGGCATTCCTCGGAGTCCTCTTCTGCGGGCTCTCGATGGCGAATGGGACTGCCTCGGCAGGGGCTGTACAGGAAGTCCAAGATCAAGGCAGAGCGATGGTCAGAGATGCAGAAGAGATGGTCATGCATGGCGGCATGGGCGACGGCCATGCCATCCTGCATCACTGTGCCGAAGTGGCGAAGCAAGCCCAGGCGATCCTCAAGGCCTTACCGACCAGAGATGAACATGGAAAAGAAGCCGTACCGTATTTGCAGGACGCGATCAAACATTGCACCAGAGTGGCGGAATTGGGAGACAAGGTTGACCCAGGCGCCAGTTTGAATCCGGCCGTGAAGGCTAGGGCTGCGGCCAAGGAGGCGATGAAACATCTCGCTGCCATGAAAGACGGCGGTGCGTAGCAGGCGTTGAAAAAGCACCGCGAGCTGCGTTCTCGCCTCGAATGCATCCTCAACCTAGCTCTGAAGCTACGCCTCCGGTGCTTTCATCGGCTGCGGCCTTGCTGGCAACGTTTTTGAACGCCTGCCTTAGTAAACTGCCTTATTCGAGTTACTGTTTGGGCATCAAGGGGCTGACTGCATTTTGATCCCGCCCGGGCTGGTAGGTTTCCAGCATTTTCCTGATTGTCGACATGACCTGCTCTTCAGCTGACCGAGGAACTTTGACTCGTATTCCCCGTCCTTCGTTTCGGCCCAGCGAGAAGATGTGGTGTTCAATGATTTCACTCTGTTTATCGTCTTTATAAGTAAAGATGAGTTCCTTCACAGGAAATCCTGAAAGAGACCTCTCCTGATCCGGTTGCCATCGGAGCGTGACCTGTTTCTTGCTATAAACATCCGTGATAATGCGATGGTGGGCTGAGGCGAATTCCTCAAGCGTCTGCCTGCCTTCCGGGCTGTTCCCGCTGAGCACATTCATATGGCCGGAAACTGCCACAAGACTCTGTTCAATCGGAGGGTGGAGCATCACGCCGACTCCGTCCGGCATGGGATTGCCGAGGCGCCAATCTTCCGGATAGCGAATCGAGAACCCGAATCGGGCGTTGGTGTAGAGTTTCCACCCTGCTTCATTGGTATGCTCTGGCGCACCGGCATACGTCGGCGAAAGGTTTGGAGCAAGACACAGCACAAGCACTGATACCACAACATACCGTCGAATCATGCATGTCCTCATGAGGCGGTCCGTTTCCTTTTCACTTACGGATCGATTTAGCACAACGAAATCCGATCGTCGCTGCACGCTGTTCAGGTGACGCGCCGCTTCTGGTTGCGTTTCGCAGCCAGGTCAGCGCGCGCTTCCCCAACCCTCTCTCCACGCGACTCTGTTGTCATGCTGGTTTACGGAATGGTGGAGAAGGTTTTATAGTCTTCCTGAGTTGAAGCAACCTCCGCGAGAAACAGCAATAGGGTAACATATCTTATACTGCGACAAATTGATGGTTGTTAAGGAAGGAGTTTGGCATGATTTGCTATCAGGTAATGGAAGCGTACAGGCTATGGTTATCTCTACTCAGTTTGTCGGTAGTCTCGACGGTCTTTGCTTTTCCAACTCATGCTGAAACCGTGTCGCCCACCCAGGATGCGTTTCTTCGCGCGAAACAAGTCACCGTCGGAATTCTGGCAGAGACCCAAGATCAACGAATGCCGGAGAAGCCAGGCAAGGTCGCCGTGCGAGGCACTGGATTCCATCTGCGAGACGGGTATGTAGTCACCGCCAGGCATGCCGCAGAGAAACATGATCCGACGACTGGTACCATCATTCAGAAACGAATCCGCATTCTGACGAATGATCTGCATGAACTTCCAGCCGATCTCGTCGGTGACAGTGCATTTATGGATGTTGTGCTCTATCGGGTGGCCGAACCGCATCGATCAAAACTGCAGGCAGGAACTTCATTTGTCACCGGAGACGTGGTGCCTGGGATGGAGGTCTTCACGGTCGGCTATCCGCTTGGGTGGGGGCCGACGATGGCCTTTGGCAGGCTTGGGAATACCAACACCTTTCTTCAAACGGTTGATACCCGCCTGATCCAGGCTGATCTCTCGGCCTGCAGCGGTAATTCAGGAGGAGGACTCTTTAACGGGCAGGGAGAGATTGTGGGAATCGTGCACGCGGTGATTCAGACAGATAAGGAAGAAACGCAGAGCTACTGTAGCCGTATGGCATTCGCGATTCCAGGTATTCTTGCTGAGCGGATCGTCAACGCGGCAGTCTCTGGAAAACCGCTTGCTTTCTCCAAGCTTGGCCTCCACCTGACTTCGGTCAAAGATGGCACGAGGCTGCGCGTGGCGGTGAAGGATGTCGCCGAGCCAGCCAAAGCGGCAGGCCTGCAGAAACACGATATCTTGCTCACCATTGAGGAGACGGAGATCCTTGATGCCGGCCAGTTAAAGAATTTCCTGATCGAACGGACGACACCGGGGCAGGAAGTGGCAATTAAGGTGCGCCGGGTAGACGCTGATCTGACGTTCCATGTGGTCCTGGGTGGTGGATAACGACTGTCTGTCCACATCTCTAACCTGGAATGCGGGGCCCAATTTGAACAGTCCTCGTTAGCGCAGTGATTGTCGGTTGCCCGCATTACACGGTTATTTCGCAGTGGGTGAAGACTATCACCGTCTCGGCATCTACACCGGTGCGATGTGTTTCAGGCCAATCCCCTCTGGAGTTTCCCGTCTTGCGGTGCGTAAGATAATTCATTCTTGGGTGGGCGCATCGATGAGAATCCGGACGATTCGAAATCGCATTGTGTGGGCCATCGTGCTGGTAGGCTGTATTCCATTGTTGATCGGCCTGATGTTGGCCTATGTGTCGGGGATGCGGTCACTTCGGGATGTCATTGGAGGGAATCTACAGGCTGTGGCTGTTCAAGCGGCTGATCGTGTGACGATGCTAGTTCAGAGCGAAGTGCAAGCAGTTCGTTTGCTCGGATCAACTCCACTCCGTGTTCGTCAACCTGTGGAATCCGCGAATCGTTCCTATCCCACCCAACAGCAGCAGGTGTCGATCGTCATTAAAGAACGGAATGAGAGGTGGCAGGGGAGTGCTGCAGGGGACAAGCCCGTGTTGGATTCAGAGCTGTCTCGATTTCTTCTCGAAACAAAGGTTCGAGGGGGAGATAAAGTCATCGGCTTGCTTGTCGTTGATCAGTATGGGGCACTTGTCGCGACGAGTTCAGATACGGACCATTTGTATTTCGGTGAGGAACCCTGGTGGAAAGCCATTATGACCGGAAATGGAGATCAGGTCTATGTCAGTGGTTTGGTCGCGGCGTATGAAGGATCATTTCGGACATCAGAAGAAACGATTGATATTGCCGTTCCTATTTTGGATGAGAGGCAACGACTGGTGATCGGTGCTGTGAAAGCCTCCTATCGGTTTGATACGCTCTTTGCCATGATCAAAGAAATTCGTATCGGCCAGACTGGTCACGCGATGCTATTCGACGATGCAGGCAATCCGCTTGTCTGTCCGATCCTGCCGCGCCAGGCGCATCGAATCCCTGGCCAGCTGATGGCGATGATCGTGTCATCAGAGCCCGGGTGGGGGATTGCAGAAGATGATGGACATGGTGCAGTCGACACTGTTGTGGGTTTTGCTCCTGTCTCTCAGCTTAGAGTACCGGATAATCCGTGGCACGTGTTTGTTCGGCAATTGCCTGCGGAAAGTTATGCACCGATTCGCGATCAGTTGAGGAATCTTGCATTGATAGGCCTGGTGATGCTCGGGCTTCTTTGGGCGATCGGGCAGTATGTCGCCGCACGGATTGCCCGTCCGATTCAGCTGTTGCAGGCCGGTGTTGAAGCCATCAGTAAGGGAACGTACGACCTTCCGCTTCATATTCAGACAGGAGACGAGTTTGAGGAACTGGCCGCTGCGGTCCACCGGATGGCTGATCGTTTGCAAACATCGCGTGCCGAACTTGAGGGGCTTAATCGAGGTCTGGCCCGTCGGGTGGAAGAAAAAACACAAGAGATTACCCGCCATATGCAAAGTCTGGAGTTAGCTCAAAGGTTGGCGACGCTGGGAAAAGTGGCGAGTGGGATCGCACACGAGGTCAATAATCCTCTCGGCATCATTTTGAATCGTATTGAATGCATGGAGGCTGACGAGGCGTGGTCGCGGGTCCCGACCGAAGTGCGACGGGATCTGCTTGCAGTCAAAACTCAGGCGGAGCGTATTTCACGCGTCACGAAGGGTATTCTGGCATTCTCACGAGGATCGGTCTCAACCCTTAAGCCGGTTGATCTCAATTGTGTTGTGCATTCGTGTGTTGCCATTGCTGGCGAACGAGTTTCGGCTCTTTCCGTGGGGCTTCAATCTGAGCTTGCTCCCTTACTTCCGGCTGTCATGGGCGATCGGGATCGATTGGAGACGGTCATTCTCAACTTACTCAACAACGCGATTGATGCGGTAAGTTCCTTGGGGAGGGATGGTCTCGTAACGGTTCGAACGAGACCCATGCAGATGGATGGAAGGTTTGGAGTCGAACTGACAGTGTCCGACAACGGCCCTGGTATTGCGAGCGACATCAAGGCGCGGGTCTTTGATCCATTTTTCAGTACCAAGCCGGCGGGACAGGGAACCGGGTTGGGGTTATTTTTGGCCTACGGGATCGTCACAGATCATCGGGGGCGAATTGAGGTTAAGAGCGGAGAGACCGGCGCGTTGTTCTCTGTGACCTTACCGGCGGTCGGATGCGACGTGTCGATCAAAGAAGGGGAAATATGGGAATCGCAGGGAAAGTTCTCATAGTCGATGATGAGCGCGAGGCATTGGAGAACTGTCGGCGAATTTTGAGCCGAGTGCCGTACGACTGCGTGGTAGCTTCAGATCCGGTGGACGCGATTGAGATGATGGAGCGTGAACGGCCTGGTCTTGTACTGACAGATCTGCGCATGCCCAAGCTGGACGGCATCGAAGTATTAGCTGCTGCTAAACGGCTGGATCCGGCCGTCCTCGTGGTCCTGTTGACGGCGCATGCAACGGTCGATACAGCTGTCACGGCCATGAGGTATGGGGCGTTTGATTACATCACGAAGCCCTTTACCAGCGACGAACTGGTGCAAGTGGCAAGGCGGGCGTTTGAATCCAGGGTGCCTGGCGTAGCTGCAGGTGTAGGGATCGGCACAGCACGGGAACACTTGTCCTCACGTTCGTCGAACGAAGTGACGAGGCTTGTGGGTAACAGCGCTCCGATCGGGGAGGTGGTGGCGATGGTCCACAAAGTGGCACCGACCGATTCGAACGTTCTCATTTACGGTGAAAGTGGGACAGGAAAAGAAATGGTCGCCAGAATGATTCATGAATTGAGTCCTCGTGGAGACCGACAGTTTATCACTGTGGACTGTGTGTCGCTGACGGACTCGTTGTTGGAGACTGAACTCTTTGGCCATGAACGGGGTGCCTTTACTGGTGCCCACGCCGCAAAGGCCGGTCTATTTGAAGCAGCAGACGGCGGCACAATTTTCCTCGATGAGGTAAGTGGAATGACCACCAATCTCCAAGCGAGGCTGCTCCGTGTTCTGCAGGAAAGGCATGTGCGGCGGGTTGGTGGGACCCGGTTCACGCCGCTGAATGTCCGTGTCATTGCGGCTTCCAATCAGGATCTTGAGGAACTATGTCGTGGAGGGACCTTTCGCGAGGATCTGTATTACCGTCTGAACGTTATTGCCCTGACTCTTCCCCCGCTCAGGATGCGGGGAGGGGATATCCTTCTCCTCGCGAATGAGTTCTTGACGCGGTTTGCACAGCGGGTTCGATGTGATGTCACTATGGCTCCGACAATCGACCCATCTGCTGCCGAATTGCTGATTCGATACTCATGGCCTGGTAATGTCAGGGAGCTGCAAAACGTGATGGAGCGAGCCGCTGTGCTGGTCGAGGGATCCACTGTGACGAGTACTCATCTGCCAGAACGCTTCCGTATACTGACCGAGAGAGATTCTGTTCAACCAGAATCTGGCTCGTACAAATTGGCCAAGCAGCAGGCGGTGGAGTCGTTCGAGAGGGGCTTCTTGATCGACCTTCTCAAACGAAACGACGGGCATATGGGGCGGGCTGCCCGAGAGGCTGGAGTGGATCGTAAGACCATTGAGCGGATGGTCAAGAAACACGGTCTGCGTGGTTCATTCTGACCAGGCAAACGCCTATCCGGAGGCCTCCAGTCAGAATCCATTGCACTTGGGTTATTGGTAGCTGAAAAGTTGTTGGAAATGCTGTTGCCGACATTGTTTCGCCGATGTTGCGCAAGTGTCCTCCAGGGCACTACATGATTCTGAGCCTAATCGCCTGCTTCAAAATGGGGCGTCTACTCCCCATTTGCCTGTCATTTTAGACCGCTGACAAAATACCTTGTCTATCGATAGTTTGTGCTCATCTATGAGAACCGTATGGGGCGTACGTGCCCCATATGGTTTCTGTGTCACAAAGCGGCTCTACGAAAAAATCACAGAAAGTAGATCTACATGGTCCACGATTTTCTGGAACAGGAGTTGCTCTCTTGAGCGCACTAGCTAGCTCGATTCGTGCGCCCAATGGAGAATCTAACTTGTCTGGTAGGGAAGTGGGAACGCAAGGACCGACCTCCTCAAGTACCCTCCGGTTATCATCGGGCCCTACCAGACTTTAACACTGTGTGTGAAATGGTGTAAGTGACGAACTAGAGATCAGGATTTAGAAGGAGGGAGAGCAACGTATGATTGTTTCTACAAAATGGACGAGGCCGGGAATCTGGGGATTCGCTGCCAGCCTGATTTTGGCTGGGGCGTTGCCGGCTAGTGCGATCATGTCGCACGATGCCCATATTGCCCAGGATACGAAGCAGGATCTGGCAAAGCCGGTCCATGCGCAAGCTGGTCCAGCTTTGATGGACAAGATGTCCAAAGCCGTTGACCAAATCGAACGGCAGGTTCACAGCAAAGGACCGTTCCAAGGTGCCAGTGCCCACGCGATGCAGCAGGGTGTGCTCCTTGTTGCGGATGACATGGATAAGGTGAAGGTGACACAGGGTGGACGATGCCCAGCCAGTGCACCTGTTCGAGCCTATGATGTGACGGCGATGAACGTTGAAATCACCGTCAATCGGTTCGGAGACTTTTATCCTGGCTTCATGTACGCCCTGACTGAGAATGTCGCGGGGGTGCGTGAGGAAGAGACGAAAAATAAGGCGGCGCGGGAGAGCGAGGATCAGACCTTTGCCGGTGGTGCTGTGTCGAACGGCCTACAGGGTGATTTGATTCAGCCGCTGGTCATTCGGGCCAACCAGGGCGACTGTTTGCGGATTACCCTTCGCAATCAGATTGAGGGTGAGCCGACGAACATGATCATCAATGGCTCGCAGATGCTGGTGGCCGGCAGCGGCAAGCCGGCGACAGCCAATAATCCAGAGGCGTTGGTGGCCTCAGGTAAGGCTGGTGAATTTGAGTGGTACATCCAGCCTGATACGCAAGAGGGCGGGCACGCGTTCCATAGCCATGCCTCGAGAGATCAGTACTCGCTCGGTTTGTTGGGGTCGCTTGTTGTGGAACCACGCGGCTCTCGTTTCTTGAGCCCCTTCACCGGCGAGGAAATGAAGAGCGGATGGGAAGCCATCATCGATAAGGAGAAGGGATCGGATTTCCGGGAATTCGTGATTTTCTATCATGAGGCCGGTGACGAGACATTCCGGCTCTTGAATCGCAAGGGCGACATGCTCCCGCAGCGCGATGCCCATACCGATACCTATCGGCCGGCCGCTCGGTTGCTCAACTATCGCAGCGAGCCACATGGGACGCGATTGGAGATGCAAGAGCATCTCGTAGGATTTGCCGATGAATCGCAAGGCTATGGGTCCTATACGTTCGGTGACCCGGCGACCACGATCCCACGTTCGTACTTGGGCGATCCTGCGACCTTCCGCATGATCGGTGGGTCAGAAATCGTCCATTCGCACCACTTGCATGGTGGGTCGATTCGTTGGGCCAGACAGCCTGGAACCAGCAAGCTGGACCCGACGTTGTCGAAGAATGGTCCGGTCAAGTTTCCTCTGATCAACGATACCTCTGATCGTTTGGATGTGCAGTCCATCGGGCCGTCCGAGATCTATGATGAAGTGATCGAAGGTGGATCCGGCGGGTTGCAAGCGCTGGCCGGCGAATTCGTATTCCATTGCCATATCCCGCAGCACTACGTGACGGGTATGTGGGGGTTCTGGCGGGTCTATAACACGTTGCAGGCTCCCGGGTTCCAGACCGATGTGATGAAGCCGCTGGCAGAACTGCCGGATCGAAAGGGCAAGATCAAGCAGGCGGTCAGCTCCGATAAGTTGGTCGGCACCACGGTCGACTGGTACGGCGGGAAGAAGTGGGAAATCACGAAGGATAAGACGGATTGGAAAGCCAATCCTGTTAAGGTTTCTATCAAGGATTGGGTTGAGTACATGCTTCCGCCTCAGGGATTGCCTGGGAAGACGGAAGATCAGGTGAAGCAAGCACAGGCGAACGATCCGACGGTGGTGAATTGGAAGTGGGAGGGCGCCTTGGCTCTCAATGAGCCGGAAACTCCTCACAAGTGGGCGGACTATGTGTCGCCCACGCCGTTAAAGCGGCCTCCGATCACGTTTGATCCACAGACCGGCAAGCTGGCGTTCCCGTGGTTGCGTCCGCACCTCGGAAAGCGTCCGCCTTTTGCCCCGAACCATGGTGGGGCTCCCTGGTTGGAGCCGTTCCGTGTTCGCGAGGATGGGACAAGGGACACTGAGCCACCGAAGCCCGGTGCGCAAGGTCCGTGGAGCTTGTGCCCGGAGAATGCTCCTCGGAAGTTCTTTACGATCCATTCGATCACCTTGCCGGTGACCCTGAAGCCGGCGACGGCAAAGACGGCGGCACTCGTCGATCCGATCGCCATGCTCTATGTGTTGCACGAAGAGGAAGCAGAAGTTCGCAGCAACCCAAAGAAGCAAGTACCGTTGGTCATTCGCGGTAACGTCTACGATTGTGTGGACGTCATCTTCAAAAATGAAATTCCGGACGATGCGCGGACCGGTTGGTCGAATAAGATCAACCTTCACCCGCACTTCTTCCAGTTCGATACGAGCGCGTCGGATGGTCCAACCATCGGTTTCTCGTATGACATGTCTCTCAGGGCCTTCACGATGCTGAAGGACCCACAGCCGGAGAAGGGTATGCCGTTGCCGGGTAACACGGTTCTGACGGCAGATACCAAGGCCGGTTCACGGAGTATTACCGTTGCCGATACCTCGAAGTTCCATGTCAATACGGAACTTGGAGTCGGCATGGACGATCCGAAGTACTTCGAAGTGGCTCGGATCAAGGCCATCAACGGGAAGACCATCACGTTTGATGCGCCCTTGAAGCATGCGCATAAGAAGAACGATATCGCCAGCGTGGAATTCATTCGTGAGCGCTGGTATGTGGATGTGGATCTCGGAACGGTGTATTGGCATGATCACGTGTTCGGCACGGACACGTGGGGTCACGGGCTCTTCTCAGCGTTCATCACGGAGCCTCCACGGTCGACCTATCATGATCCGGTCAGCGGCAAAGAGATCCGGAGTGGTCCTGTCGCGGATATCCATACGTTGGAGCCGGTCTCGGCCCATATTCGTGGAAGTTTCCGCGAAGTCATGATGCACATCATGGACAGCAATGCCAGAACGGCGGAACTGATTACGACCGATAATCCGCAGGCGAAAGTCGGAGCGGTCACGGTGGACGGGCCACCGTCACACCAATTCCCGGAGAAGATCAACAAGTCTCCGATGTGGTTCTTGAACGGTGGTGAAGCCACGACCGGCAGCGGCTACGGTATGCGTGTTGAGCCGTTGAGCGTGCGTCTCGCCAACAATCCGGATCCGTCGAAGCTGTTCGTTTCCGGAATCCATGGCGATCCAGGTACTCCGTTACTACGGGCGTATCTCGGAGACCCGATTCTTGTCCGGGCCCTGGTCGGCTCGGCCAATGAAGTTCATACGTGGCATGTCACCGGGCATTGGTTCCCGATGGAACGGTATGCCAAGGACGCCATGCCCCGTAGCACCGTCCACCTTGTGATCGGTGAACGGTATGATCCGGCAATTCCAGCGGCCGGTGGACCGCAGAAGCAGGCGGGCGATTACCTCTACTACAGTGGTCGCGCCTCGCACTTTGCGGAAGGGAGCTGGGGTATTTTCCGCGTATTTGATGAACTGCAAGGCGATTTGAAGCCGTTGCCTGGGCGTGAGCAGATTCAGAAGTCTGCCCCGTCTGTGTGCCCGGCTGATGCGCCGGTGAAGACGTTCAACGTGTCGGCGGTCGATCAACAGATCCGGTACCATGATGGAGCACCGGGTGTCATGGAAGTCGACCTCGAACGGAAGATGGTCTTCGGCAATGAGCAGGGCAAGATGTATGTCCTCGATGGTGATCGTGGTCGGGTCAAGGCCGGTGAGTTGAAGCCGAGTCCTCTGACGCTGCACGTCAACGTCGGTGATTGCGTGAAGGTCAATCTGAAGAACGAAATGGCCAAGGATCGGGCCGGGTTCCACGTCGATATGATGGCGTTTGACCCGAAGGACTCGTTCGGTGCCAACGTCGGAAACAATCCGGGCGACCAAACGGTTGCGCCGGGTCAGAGCAAAACCTACACCTATTACGCCCATCCGGAGTACGGGGAGTTGGCCGCGCTCATTCAGGATTGGGGTAATGTGGTGGAAAACCCGCGCAACGGGTTGTTCGGCTCCATCATTGTCGGTCCGAAGGGGTCACGGTATCGTGATCCTGTGACCGGTGAAGATGTGACGATGAAGAGCAGCTGGCGAACGGATGTGCTCGTTGACCGGACCATTTCAGGGAACGAGAATCGGAAGAATTACCGAGACTTCTCCTTGATGTTCCAGGACGAGGATAACATCGTCGGGGTCAGCTTCATGCCGTACATTCAGCAGGTGGCTGGTATTACGGCGGTGAACTACCGTTCGGAACCGACCGCATGGCGGATGGAAAAGGGTTGCGATATCCCTGAGGTCTTTGCTTGCGTGAAGGCCGGGGAGACGCCATCGACGCCGTTGCTCCAGGCTCATGTCGGTGATCCAGTGGCGGTTCACGTCCTGGGCGCCTTCAGCGAGCAGGTGCAGCTGTTCACGATCGACGGCCATGAGTGGCCGCACGAGCCGTACATGCAGGGTGCCGATCAGGTCAGCACCATGGAGTTTGGCGGGTCGGAGATCATCAATGCCCACTTAACCGGTGGCGCGGGTGGTCCTAACCGGATCGTCGGTGACTACATCTGGAAGAATCAGCGTCCGGCCTACGCCAACGCTGGGCAGTGGGGTCTCTTCCGGGTGCTTCCGACGGATGATCAACGGATTAAGCCGTTGACGCCGCAGGTGCCTCCAACCAAGACGGCAAAGCAGGCTGGGAAGGCAAAAGCCTCTCCCGCTTCGCTGAGCGTCAAGTAGGATAAGTCCGGTGGCGTACCCGCTTGTGAGCGGGTACGCCGCTCCTACCGTACAGTCTCCTCAACTTTCTCTGTCGAGACCGTGTTCTCCTCAAGCATTCTTCCAACGCGTTCAGTTACAATGACCTATCTCACTCAGGTCTCATGTTTTGATGAGGAGTAGCCTATGGCCGTGTTACCTGTTCTGATCGTCTTCATGCTCACGGTTGCGGTCGGTGAGTCAGCAGTGACGAACGTCTTTGCTGACGCTGTGCCGGTGGTATCCGTGAGCCGGGTTGAAGTCGTGCTTGCCTATCAGTATCGGACTCGAGAGGCAGAAATAAAAAAGGATTTTGCCCAAGCGGGTCTGACGAATGTGCACGTCCAGTATGCCAGGATGGGTCAGCCGCCACAGAACATCGGGATGGGCCGAGACGTGCCGGCCGATAAGGCCAGGGAGGCGATTCGTCTGGCCGTGAAATACAATCTTGGTGTCGGTATTTTACTCCCTGAACGATTGTTTCCTCCTCGGTTCATCACGATTGCGTCGTCCAACTATGATGACACCGTGGAATA
The DNA here is from genome assembly GCF_047338595.1 of Nitrospira sp. BLG_1. Classification (NCBI taxonomy): domain Bacteria; kingdom Pseudomonadati; phylum Nitrospirota; class Nitrospiria; order Nitrospirales; family Nitrospiraceae; genus Nitrospira; species Nitrospira sp. BLG_1. The sequence continues at coordinate 2,628 of NZ_JBLFBO010000049.1, read as the reverse complement.
TCTCATTACGCAAGACACGCTTTCAAAACTTCAAGATCCTGCGTTAAGCACGGAGGCGTTTCACCGACTCTATCGAGATCTCACGTCGGCTGTGATCGATCCAAAAGCTCCGAAAGCACGGTACTGAGTGGTGATTGTGAATGGTATTGCCGGGAAGGCGTCTGGCCGGCGAAGGAACCTCATTGCGGCTATGCCGTGAGGGAGTATTGCCTCACGCGAGCTCACCAGTGAGCTGGGATGGTCGTGCTGTGCAATTACTCCAACCATGTGTCGCCGCGATCCCACTCCCGTCCACCAAACTCTGTCCTTGGAATGACCCCTACAGCGTAGCCGTCTGATTGGTTCAGAGGATAGCGTGGATTGATGCAGTGGATACTCATGAGATTGTGACCCTGTGCCGTAACGCTGGTTGAGGTCTGGATGGAGGAGAGACGATGAAAATCGCAGTTCTTGGCGCGTCGGCTGGGATAGGACTTCAGTGTGTACGGCTTGCCTTGCAGAAGGGGCACGAGGTTGTGGCCCTTTCACGTCGGGTTGTGCCGCTTCCAGATCACGCTCAACTGATACGGGTGCAGGGGAGCGCGACGGACGCAAGAGCGGTGCGAAGTGCGGTGGAGGGAGCCGAGGCTGTGTTGGTGACACTCGGTGTGAAGAGTCCTCTGCCGACTACCGTGTTCTCAGACTCTTCCCGTATCCTGCTGCAAGTGCTCAATGAAATCGGCTCCTTGCCGACGCTGATCGTCCTCACTGGTTTTGGAACAGGCGACAGTTGGAGCTACAATTCATTTCCCATGAGACTTCTCTTTTCGCTGCTCCTCAAGCAGGTTTATGCGGACAAGCGCGTGCAGGAACAGCTGATTGCCGCCGGATATCCACGCTGGGAAATGGTTCGGCCAGGGCGGCTCACCAACGGAAGCATGACCGGGCGCTATCGTGTTCTCGATGCACTGGTAGAAGGCATGAAGGTGGGCGCTATTGCCCGTGCCGATGTCGCCCAGTTTCTGGTGGCTCAGGCTGAGCACCCGACCTACCTCGGCAAGTATCCGGCCTTGACGTACTAATCCGCAGTGGCGTGTCTCGTGAAGCGTGCCTCGATCAACTGTTTCGAGTTTCTGGTTTCACGGTTCAAGTTTTCTGACAACCTGAAACCTTAAACGTGAAACTCAAAAGCGGAGGGACGAACACCGTACCTCCATCGACTGAGTGCAGCGCGGTGTAGGAGAAATGCCCGTGAAGAATGCGCGTTAGGAGAAGTGAGTCACGGAGGTCCGTTGTGGAACGATCCGCCCTTCTTCGAGATCTTGCAGATCAGACCATGCGGTCAGATCGGTGCGTAATGGGTCGATGGAATCAAGGTATTTTTTGAACTTCGCCGCACTTTCCGGAGAACTCGGTCCCCGTAACAACAGCCGCTGATTCCAGTCTTCTAACTCTGCCGGCTGATGGGCTTGGGCGTGCTGCTGAAACCACGCCAGGACCCGCTCGTCCGTCGCATTGGCCTTCACGGCGGCCGTAAATTGGTCGCTGGTGATCCCGGCGAACTCCAACAGCCGTTCATCCATCGGGCAGGGATAGAGATACTCACCCTCCGTCCCGGCCAGGACGGCTCGGCACTTGTCGATCATGCGCGCGAGATGGGCATATCCCCCCAGCCTCACCTTCATGCTGCGGGGGAACTCTGTTCGCAAGTCCATCGTTAGAGCAGGCTGTGGTTCGTGAAGTTCAGATATTTCACGACAACCTGCTTACCTTCATAGGTGATGATCCGCCTGGTGGCCGGCAGGTCACAGGCTCCGATCCGGATGTGGGTGTCGGTGAAGCTCTCCACATTGGTCAACGTCCCGTCTGTCGGCGAATAGTAATAGACGGTGTATTTGGTCGTGAGGTTCTTCTGGTCCTTGGTCACGGCACTTTCTTCCACATTGATGGTAAAGGCGAACGGATTCATGCCGGGATGGGCCATCTTACGGTTGATTTGGGTGATGCGGTTGTCCTTGAGTCGATAGTAGGAATTGGACCCATGGATCGTGAGCTTGACTCCCAACGGATGACCATCCTCTTCCATGGTCAGGGTATATTTGCCGTCTGATTCGTCGAAGCCCCGCGGACCACGATGGACGGCGATCATGCCCAGCTGTTCCTGTGCCCACTTTTGAATGTCGCCATTGCTGAGCTGAACGGACACTTCACGAGGGCTTTTCACGAGGACAGACCCGCTGGTTTCATTGCCGTTCACGTTCACGGTGAGGTCGGCGGTAAATCCTTGGAAGTCCTTGGGCCAGCGTGCGGTCGCTTCAAAGGCGCGACGAAGAAGGTCCCGAGCTCGCGGGTCATCCGCGACGGTTGATGGGGCAGGCTGATGTTCCATAGTCAAACTCCTCTCAGAATAGATGGCGGGATCGTGTCGACCAGTTATACCGGTTGGTGGCCGTCTTCCTCAAGGGCCTTGTGTCTGTTCACCGGGGACGTTGTTTGAGATTCACAATACACCATCAATTCTGGTATACTCCCTTAATTTCCTTAGGCTTGGGTGTTCAAGAATCTGGAACCTAACCGACCATCGGGTGTTGACCAGAGAGGATGGGCATGGAACGACGAGCTGCTTCGCATACCGAAGAAGAAGAGATG
>NZ_JBLFBO010000089.1:0-3972 GCF_047338595.1 Nitrospira sp. BLG_1 | reverse complement strand
AAGCAGACGTATCCACTAAACTATCCTTTCAGTTTGATCGCATTATGACGGGATCAGAGAACCGAGGGGAGAAACAACCGGGTGGTGCTGCTCCAAACTGGACCTGGTCGCGATGCGATCGCGAAGTCCGTTATGGTTGAAGCATTTCTCTCGCCGGACTAGCACAAGAGAAATGTAGGGTTACCATACCCTATCAGTCTTTGTGCGTCAACTCGTACAGAGGTTACTGTGGGGCTCGCAAGCCAGAACCGGGCGTGGCCTACTATAGGTCTTTCGCCCTATAGGAAGACCATCTTAACATTCACCCAAGTTCAAGGATTGTGAGATAATCCCTCTATGTTTCTGAAACGCTGGTTGGTCGGAGACCCCCTGAAGACCGCTCAAGCAAGGCATGAACGGCTCTCCAAAACAATCGCTCTTGCCATCTTCTCCTCGAACGCGATTTCATCCGTTGCTTATGGAACAGAAGAAATCCTCCTGGTCTTGATTCTCGCTGGTCCGGCAGCCATTGCCTGGTCGATTCCCGTAAGCTTCGCGATCCTGTTTCTGGTCTTGGTGTTGACGATCTCCTACCGGCAGATCATCCACGAGTATCCGGAAGGAGGTGGGGCTTACGTCGTCGCACGAACCAACCTGGGCGACCGGCCGGCTCTCGTGGCAGCTGCAGCCCTGATGATCGACTATGTCTTAACTGTGGCGGTCAGCGTAGCCGCCGGCATTGCAGCCCTGACATCCGCTATCCCGAGTCTCTTCGTGCACCGCGAAGCCCTTGGATTGGTCGCCATTCTGTTTATGATCATCATGAATCTCCGTGGAGTTCGCGAGTCCGGCAAGTTTTTTGCTGTCCCAACCTATTTTGCCATAGGAGCCCTTGGCCTTCTGGTTCTCGTCGGGACCGTTCGATCTCTAGCAAGTACCGGCGCAGTCCTCCCCGCCCCAACCCCTGTCGAGACAGAAGCGCTGACCCTGTTTCTCATCCTCCGTGCCTTTGCAGCAGGATGCTCAGCGGTGACCGGAATGGAAGTGATTTCAAACGGGGTCAAGGCCTTTCGTTCGCCGGAGCCACAAAACGCCGCCATCACCATGGTCTGGATGTCCACAATTTTGGCGTCGCTCTTCATGGGCATCAGCTGGATGGCCTATCACCATGGGATCCTGGCAAAGGTTGATGAAACCGTAATTTCCCAGCTCGCTCGATTGACGTTCGGCACAGGCCCCATCTACTACTCCGTTCAAATCGGCACCATGGCGTTGCTCGTCCTAGCGGCGAACAGTGCCTTTGCCGGCTTTCCACACCTGGCGTCGATTCTGGCTCGTGACGGGTTCATGCCCCATCAGATGGCAACATTCGGTGATCGACTGGTATTTTCGAACGGCATCATCATTCTGGGGTTCTTTGCCTGCCTCTTGCTCGTCATCTTCGAGGGAGACACACACGGGTTGATCCCCTTGTACGCCATCGGGGTGTTTGCGTCCTTTACATTGTCTCAGGCCGGTATGGTCAAACGATGGCTGGAGAAGAAGGGACCACACTGGCAGACGAAACTGATCGTCAACGGGGTCGGTGCCCTGACGACCGGCATTGCGACAATCATTATCGCCAGCACCAAGTTCATGCAGGGTGCGTGGATCGTCTTTGTGCTCGTCGCCATCCTCCTCCTCATATTTCAGGGAATCCGCTCGCACTATAAGGCCGTCAGCGAGCAGGTCGCATTGGACCGCCGAGGGGAACGACCGCCACTGCCTCGCCGCAATATCGTCATTATTCCCGTCAGTGGAATGAATCGTGCCGTAGTTCGTGCACTGGACTATGCTCGAAGTCGCCCGGGCGAAATTCGGGCGGTGTTCATCGATGTGGATCCTGAAGAAAGCGCCAAGGTCAAGATTCAATGGGCTCAATGGGGAGGCGGCGTGAATTTGATCGCGCTGTCGTCACCCTATCGCTCAGTCCTCGGGTCGCTCCTCGACTACGTCGAGGAAGTGCTCGAGAAAGATCAGAATACCTGGGTGACCGTCGTGATCCCGGAGATCCTTCCAGCACGGTGGTGGCAAAACATCCTGCATAACCAACGGGCGTTCATGCTCAAAGCCTCACTGTTGTTCAAAGAACGCGTGATTCTCATTGACGTCCCCTATCACTTGACGCGATGACAAGGCGTCATGAAACGTGGCTCGTGAAACGTGAAGCACGGCTTCGGATCTTTCGCCTTGCCTTCTTCACCACTTGCCTTGCAATGGCTTCGTCGGTTCATGCCTTCAATATCACTAAGCCAGCAGACGGGGCCAAGCTCGTTGCAGGAACCACCATTACTGCGCGGGTGGATTTGGGTAAGGACACCGGCATCGGCAAGGTCCGCTACTATTGGTACGGTGAGCAGGATGAAGTCCTGGTTGAGCAGGATGACTCAACCGCCACAGGCTCCATCGTCGCACCAGTCACCATGATTGGATCCATCGAAACAGAACCTCCGTTTGGCGGCCTACTCCACGTTCCACACGATACCATTGGACCGATGCGCCTCCTAGCCGTGGCTGAAATCTCTCGTGGGCGATTGGGAACCAGATCCGTGTTCGATGAAGTGATCCTGCACGTGACCCCTCCCACTGCCCTCACCGCGATCGACTTTGAAACAGAGAAGCCGTTGCAATTGGGACGCGCCGGGCAATCATCAGCCTTTGGCCATGTGGATTCGACGGGCAAGATCTTTGAGCTTCCCGTCGTCGGTGTCTTTGAGGATGGAGTCACCCGGCGCATCGGCAACCCAGCCAGCGGGACCAGCTATGAGTCTTCAAGCCCAAAAGTCCTCAGGATTTTGCCTGGAGGTTTGCTTCAGATCGTAGGGAATGGCCAAGCCACCCTCACCATCACCAATCGAGGTAGACAGGCCACATTAGACGTCGACGTCAATGTGAATGACGAGCCAAATGAACCGCCAATTGCCGATGCCGGAGTGAACAAGTCCGTCAAGGCTGGTACCAGAGTCAAACTGAGTGGACTCAAGAGCCGTGACCCGGAAGGCGAAGCGCTCTACTATAGCTGGATCCAAGTCCGCGGCAGTAAGGTATCCCTTCTGGATGCCAACAATTCAGAGGCCTCATTCCTCGCCCCAACGGTTTCAGAGGCCCGAACCTATCGGTTTAAATTGCGTGTCACGGACAAGAAGGGGGCAGACAGTCTGCCGGCATTTGTGGAGGTCACGGTGGAACCGTAGAGGAGTTCAGCGTTCGGTTGGTTCTATTTCTTTCCAGATATTTGGTTCCGAAGCCACCGCGTCAGTATGTCCTTTCCCATTTCTCCAGCAGCCAGCTGAAGCGTAACCGACTCCAGTTCCTTGGGATCCGGAAGCGTCTCAATTCCATTCACATTGAGGAAGACCAGCGCAGACAGAACCGCGGCTCGCTTGTTTCCATCAACAAAGGGATGATTCTGGGCGATGTGCAACATGTAGGCAGCCGCCATCGCGGCAACATCTTCATGGAGATATTTCCCGCCGAATTGCTGGCGCGGCATGGCCCCAGCTGCATCCAGCAGGCCGTAATCTCTCACGCCATGTGAGCCACCATCACTGTCAATCGTATCGCGGTGGAGCAACAGCACGTCGTCCACACTGAGAAAGAGGACCTCTTCCACTATGTTAGTCCGCGAGCCGCTTCAACATCGGCCCATACCTCTTCCGCAGCTCTTTGACCGTGGCCGTCACGCGCTCGGGTCCCACCCCGACATTCACCGGCGTAATGACGAGTGCATTGCCATTGACCGTGACTTGCAGGGGAGTGTCTTCCGTAATGCCCAGGGCCTGCATCACCGGCTTTTCGATAATCAGCGCCACGCTGTTCCCATGCTTTTGTAATCTCTTGATCATGCCCCACCTCACGTCCTTACAATGTTACAACGCGTCTTTGGTAATGTCTAGGGAGCGCAATGTTGCCGTAAATATCCGACAGTCCATAGTAGCCTATGGACATGCAGAC
>NZ_JBLFBO010000088.1:0-3975 GCF_047338595.1 Nitrospira sp. BLG_1 | reverse complement strand
GTTCCATGTGCGTAGTATCGCATAAACAGTGTCAGTAGTGTTAACAGGCCCTAGTCTGCCTTGTTTCCCTTTCAGGTCGGACAAGGAAAGGGTAAGGGCTGTTGGAACCTACCCTGCTGCAGAGCTCACCAGGTGATTCTACAAACAGACCATACGCAGACACACCAGGTCCCATCCCGACCACCCTCTGATCATCAGCCGAGATGGGTCACCTTAGCGCCGTTGTTACAGCCTATACGGGAAGACGCACAGTGTACTACTACTGGCTTTTCTTCCACACAAACAGGCCACCAACAAACAGCACGAGCATCACGATGATGAACATGATGAGAGTATCCATAACTACTCCTTTCGTTCGGACCCGTCACGCAACGAACTCAGTAGAAAACAGCATACCCCCTAAGGAAGGAGACCGATGGACATCTTCCCCCTGAACTAAGCTGCATGAGACATCAACAGGGTTTGACGTCAAACAACAACTCGGCCCACCGCACCTTTGGGAACCAATGTCGGGCCTATATTTATTCAGCTCATAATCCAGTGTCAAGTGTATTGTATACAATATTGCGCCTCTCTGTAGAGAACCGATGTTGCGAGCGCCTCTGGATAACGTCAAGCTGTAAGTATATGAAAATACAATCTACTTCCATAACTGACTTCACGAGGGACACACATTCTCCTCTCCGGGAGTAGACCTTGATCAACCCAGTTGAGACTCTACCAACTTCTTCTTCTCTGCATTTTCTTGAGTTCAATTGAATGTCGGCTATCTCAAGACCATCCCCTCCATAACTGCAGAAAGTGCAGATTCAGCGTCGTATTTCTATCTACCCAACAACGATACTCAAGGCAATATTCATCAAGACTGTGGAGCCCTATGGATTGAGAACCATAGTCCCTTCACGTCTTGGGAGGACACCCGCTGCACGTTCTTCCACAGCCTGCCTGCTGTAGTTTCCCCGCGAGTCGGATAAACAAGTTGCCCTAGAAACCAGTATTGGGACTGGAACCCCTCCGTGCTGTGCAACTCCTACCAAGAGGAAGACCAAATGGTTCATCCACGCAATAGCCCGCGTGGAAGTTTTGAGCCTACGTTGCCCGGAAGAATGTGAAGAGGAAGGGGTACACTCTTGTTGGCTTACGACGAAGCCTTTTGCACAGAACTCTGCTGCGATACAGCCTGCGGTGATTCACTGAACGCGGGATAAACCTGGATCATATATGTCCTGTCCGGATCCAATGCGACACGGACCATGCCGGTCTTGTTCAGGTAGTCGATTGCTAAATAGACTTGATTCCAAGTCAGGTCAGGGCAGAGTCCTACGACCTCTTCCATCGAGCAGTCCTTGCCGTACTCCTCTAACGCAAGATGTACCCGCTCTATGATTGCTGCTACCAGCATGGTACCTCCTCAACAAACAGAGGTGGGTCCACTAGATCCCTTTGCGTATCTCCAGTAACACCCCAACCTGCACGACTCTGCATAGCAATAGTTGCAGACCGTCAACCACACAGTGTCGTACTAGAATATATACTTGGCCGTTGGTGGAACTGTGAACTAGGGAAGTCACTAGTAAAACACAAGGATCTTACTAGCTGGACGGCGATTGATTCGGGATACGCAATATCTCTGCGTAATCTGCGTGGACTCCAACGTCGCTGAGCCGAGAATCCGTCCTGGGGATCGGCAATGTCCACCTAAATAGTGTACGCATTGTTCATGACGGTTCGTGGGGAAACCAGCTGGATCGCGCATTTCGTGAAACGTCGCACGTGAAGCGTATCTCGTTCCGGATGAAGGCGCTTCACACTTCACGAACGACGAGCGACGCATATTTTCGCATCAGCGGATTGGCGATTGCAGCAGAAGAGTGATGAATAGTGCCGGACTAGGAGGAGACGCTGACAAGGCCTTCGGCGATCGCGTACTTGATTAACTCGGCAGTGGAATGCAGATTGAGTTCGCCCATCATCCTGAATTTGTGAAACTCCACGGTCTTCACTGAGATATTCAGGATGGAGGCAATCGTCTTTGTCCCCTTCCCCTCAGCAACAAGCTGCAAGACTTCGCGTTGGCGCTGAGTCAGCGCGCTGACTAGCGGCTTGGTTAATGGACTATCTACCGACTGAAGCGTGGCAGCCAACACGTCCTTGGTAATGAGTGGGGTCATATAGTGCTGGCCTCGCATGACGGCCTGGATCGCCTGCTTGAGCTCCACGGCTGCCGAGCGTTTTATGAGGTACCCTGCGGCCCCCGCTTTAAAGGCTTCCGTGGCATACGTCGGGGTTGCGTGCATGGTGAGGAAGATCAACTTGCTCTCCGGTACCAGTTTGGTCAACTGACGAGCCGCATCCAATCCGTTCAGGAGCGGCATAGAGATATCAAGCAACACAATATCAGGCCGAAGCTCTTGAGCAGCCTCGACCAGCGAGCGCCCATCTTCCACCATCCCCACCACCTCACCCTCGGCTTCGACCAGCTTCCGGAGCCCAGCCAGAACAATCGCATGATCATCCGCCATCAAGATACGTGGCCGTTTCATGGGGTTGCCACCTCACAGGGTACCCAGGCACAGACCTTGGTCCCTCCCTCCGGTTGAGACTGAATCTGAAAATACCCGTGCAGTTGTCGTAACCGTTCCTCCATACTGCTCAACCCTAACCCCCGCTGGAGGGCTTGATGATCACGGAGATCAAACCCCTTACCGTTGTCCGCCACGGACAACCCGACGCCTTTTGATGACCCTCGGAGCTGGACCGTCACCACCGTCGCGTGGGCATGCTTGACCACATTTTGTACACTTTCCTGCATGACGCGGAAGAGACAGGTCGCATGATCAAGCGAAATCGCAGCGGGCACTCCCGAGATCTTGAGAGAAATGGGTAGCCCTGCTCGACGAGACACCTGCTGCACATGATCCTCGACCGCAGGACAGAGTCCGGCATGTTCTAGGAGCGAGGGGTGCAGCCGATACGCGAGGGTGTGCACATCATCGGACAACTGCTCCAGCTGCTCTCGGATCGGTGCAAGCGCTTGACCACACTCCCCTAAGGCAGAAGCCGGATGTTGTTCCAGCGAGGCCACTTCCAATACCAAGGCAGCCAAGCGTTGACTCACATCATCATGCAGGTCTCGAGCGATACGTTGACGCTCTCGTTCTTGGGCGTTCAACAGCTTAGAGGTCAGCTCCTCCAATTGCACCTGTTGCTGGTGCAGATCCAGCTGGTTACGATGCAACGTCTCGTCCGCACTCTTGCGTTCCGTCACATCACGATTGGATTCCAATGCGTAGTCCGTTCCGCCGTACATGACTTGCACCAGCCGACTCTCCACAATCACCTGACGCCCATCCTTGGTGACATGGGACAGCTCACCGGACCACCGACCGTCTCGGACCAGGCAGGCTTCCCTGTCTGCAACCGTCGGCAACGGATTCGTCATCAGCAGTTCATGGCTCTTGCACCCGATCACCTCATGCGATCGCCAACCGTAGAGCTCTTCAGCCCCACGATTCCAATACACGATCCCGCCACCGATCTTCCACGCCAAGATCGCATCGCTGGAGTGGTTCAACATGTCCGCCTGCTGTTTGAGCAGCTCTTCCGTCTGCTGACGCTCGGTAATGTCGACGGCCACCCCACCGAACAAGGCCGGCTCGCCCTGGTGATCAACGATGGGGAACTTACTGACAAGGGCGTGGCGAATCTCTCCCTGTTGAATGAATGATTCGACGGTGTGCAGCGGAACTCCGGTTTCCTGTACCGTCCGATCGTTGCGCTCATACGGTTCGGCCACATAGGCCGGCCACAACTCCTGAGCAGTCTTTTCCTTCCAGTCTCTGCCCTCCAGTAGGGATTCTTGGAAGAGGCGATTCACATACAGATAGCGACCCTGAGCATCTTTGATCCACGCAAAGCCGTGCAAGTGATCCATAAAAGAAGCGAACCGGCGCTCGCTGATTTTCAGCGCCTCCT
>NZ_JBLFBO010000139.1:0-1126 GCF_047338595.1 Nitrospira sp. BLG_1 | reverse complement strand
CAGGGGACCAAGCTGCTGGTCATCTGTCTCGTGAACGTCTCCGTCGCCATGGCCATCGGATTGGCCATCATGAATCTCTGGCAGCCCGGTTTGGCCTGGTTGGGGCACGTGGATGAATTGCTCCACCTCGTGCCAGGCACAACCGTCTCATCCTCGGCGCTGGCCAACGTGCAGGCCGGGTCACAAAGTCCGATCGAGTATCTGGCGTCCTATATTCCCCGCACCCTGACCAATCCATTTACAAGTAACAATATCATCGGCGTCGTCCTTCTCGCTCTGCTCCTGGGTAGCACCCTGCGATACCTGTACGGCAAATCAGACCAGACGAGTGGAATCGTTGTGATGGTCGCGCGGAGTATTGAACGCATCTATGGGTGGCTCGTCTTGATCCTTGAGTGGATTATTGTCGTGGTCCCGCTGGCCGTCTTTGGTGTTGTCGCCCAGGTCGTGGGCAAGTCGGGCGTGGGTGTGTTTTCCGTCCTCTGGATCTTCCTCGTGGCGATGCTGACAGGCCTGGCGGTCCACTCCCTTCTCTATTACCCCCTGGTGGCCTGGCTGGTCGGAAACAAATCTCCGAAGCAGTATGTGGGACAGGGGGCTGATGCCATCATGACGGCGGTCTCATGTAATAGTAGTTTGGCCACCGTGCCGGTCACGCTGCGTTGTCTGGAACGGATGCGGGTGTCGGCACAATCGGCGCGCCTTGCAGCGTGCGTCGGGACAAATCTCAACAACGACGGCATCACGCTGTACGAAGCGATGGCCGCGCTGTTTCTCGCACAAGCGTTGGGCTATGACCTCCCCATGGCAAAACAGGTCTTGATTGTCCTCGCGTCCATCATCGCCGGAGCTGGTGTCGCCGGCATACCGGAAGCCGGGCTGATTGTCTTGCCGCTGGTCTTGGCCGCTGCCGGACTGCCGGATCAGGTCATCTTGGCCGCGATTCCCCTCATCATGACGGTGGACTGGATCATCGCCCGCGCCCGCTCGGGTGTGAACGTCATGAGCGACATGCTCGTCGCCATCTTGCTCGACGCCGGAAAGCCGGCACCGGTAACGAAGCCACTTACTTAAGAGCCTGTTCATAATCTTTTCAGCAGCAACACAAGAAACGCGAGGGCGGTCA
>NZ_JBLFBO010000087.1:0-4199 GCF_047338595.1 Nitrospira sp. BLG_1 | reverse complement strand
ATGAACCCCATGAATGGGCGTTCTAGATCCGTCACATACAACATAATGCATTGACACGGACTGATCTCTTTGATACAAGCGTGTTACCCTAGGTTATGCATATTCAATTTCTACCCCAGGTTTTTATCAATCATGAAGACGTACAAACGCCAAAAAGAGACCCCAGCTATCTTGGCTGGTCGTATTAAGCAACGTCGAAAGGAAGAACAACAGGCTAGGGCAGATAGTGCCCTCACGATGACGGAGGTCGCTAAGACCCTTGGTATTCATCGCGACACGCTTAAACGTTGGATTAAAGAAGGAAAAATTCCAGATGCCCGACGAAACTCCAGAAACTCCTATCGCATGTTCACGCAGGATGACGTAGACAAAATAAAGATCCTGATGCAACAGCGAAAAGGTATGACCGTCAGTGATGAGAGGGATGGAAAAGGTTAGGCAACGGGATGTTCAACGGACCCACGAGGGAGGCGAGTCATGATCATAGCACCCCATAATCAACGTGGAGGAGTCGGTAAGACTACGACGTCCGTTCACATCGCGCATGCCGCGGCCTTATACGGAAAGCGCGTCCTCCTGGTTGACAGCGATCCTCAAGGGTCGTTGAGAAATATCCTGAAGATCCAGCACGACTCCACGCTGCACGACCTCCTCGATAATGGGTTTAAGCTTGAAGAGGTGATTGTCAAAGGCGTGCGTACCGGGCCAGAAAAAGGAACGTTGGATGTGATCATTAGTGATAAAGCCTTGACTGAAACCGAAACAAAATTGATCCAGTCAGGGAATCGTGCGGAAACTGTCGGTAAACTGCGCGAAGCCCTCGCTCCCGTCAAGGATATGCACTACGATTTGATCCTCATCGACAGCCCACCTGGCCTGTCTCCGATTCTGCAATCCGTGTATCACACGGTCGATAGTCTCCTAGTTCCTATCGCGATGGATTACATGTCCTTTGTCGGATCCCATCAGGTCATCGAGAGTCTCAGCCTCTTGAAGCAGGACTATGACATCCGTGCCACCATTGCCGGCATTTTGCCTGTTGCTGTAGATCATCGTCTGGCCGTAACGGATTCGACGCTCACGAGTATTAAGAATAAGTATGAAAAATACTATCCGATCTTCCCACCTATTCGTATCGACGCGACGATTGCCAAATCGGGCATGCGGGGCCAGACGCTGTATGATCGCCTCGCACTTCCGGTGGAGCGCTTAACACCGGATCATCGTGCCGCTTGGGATTACTACCAAGTGATGAAGCTGTTGATCGAGGGTCAGCATTCGCCGGGAATCCTCAAGCAACCGGATGCTTAACGACGAGGAGGAGGAGATAGCAGTATGAAACCTAAGTCACGAGATCGGGAGCCGGTCGACATCGGTGATTCACTTCCTGACGCGCATTATCAGTCCTTATCTCCGGTCGCCAATGATCGCCGCCGTGAGGAAGAAGCCAAGAGTATGCGCAACGTCTTTGGCGCAGGAACAAACGAACGAATCACGGAAGTTTCACTCGATCGAGTCGATGCCAGTCCCTATCAGCCTCGCATTGGGATAGACGAGGAGGCACTCAATGAATTGAAGGAGTCGATACGTGAGCGCGGCGTCATCAATCCTATTCTGGTTCGTACCACCACGAATGGACGGTACGAACTTATTGCCGGGGCACGTCGGGCTGAAGCCAGCCGGGCACTTGGCCGGGCCACGATTCCGGCAATCGTGCGCAATTACTCAGACCAAGACGCTGAATATCTTGCGCTCATCGATAACATACATCGGCAGGACCTCGGCGTCCTTGAACAAGCACGATCCTTTGCTCGATTGATCGACCGGCATAGCCTAACCCATGAGGACCTTGCCAAGCAGCTGAAATGTTCGCGCGCGCGGATTACACGGATGCTGAAAGTGTTGGATCTCTCTCAGGAGGTTCAAGATCTCCTCTATGCACCTGGGCATGAATTTGGAGCCTTACATGGGGAACTCTTGGCTAGTGTGAAATCGTCGGAGAAGTGCCTTCGCCTTGCCCAACGGGTCGTGCAGGAGAAGTGGAGTACACGCCGCCTCGAAGAGGAAATCAATCGTAAGCCCCGCGTGCATAAAGGGTATGAATCTGTTGTCTACGAAGAGCGGCCTGATGGCTTTAACTTGCGCATCAGTTTTCGGGATAACCATGAATATGACATCGCGCGCTCAGAACAAGCGATCCGAAAAGCCCTCGCCCGTCTATCCCAAATAAAAACCGTGGATGGTCATAGAGAAATCGCCCATACAATCGAAACATCCGAGGTTGGATAATCTTAGAGGCGCGTAGCGTGTATTCTTTCCAAAGATTACGCCCTCAAGTTGTTTCCATCCTACGCTTCTTTCAACTATCGAAAAGATTACAAGAGACTTTTATTCTTTTTTGCCATTTTCGCAATGGCCGTGTCTCTACTACTGACCATACTCAGAAGATTCTCGACATATACTCGGTTATCCACAGGCCTTCGATACTTGACCGAACAATTTTCGATACTTGACCGCAGGTTCGATAGTTGACCGAAGAGGATCAACGATAGTTGACTGAAACTGATCGATAGTTGAGAGAAAGTTCGATCGATGACAGAAAGATATTCAGTCCTAACTATATGAAACTCCAACGATCAGAGATCGCTATAAGCAACTACTACGTTAGAGAATTAACGAAGGATTAATCTACGTTACGATGGAACACGCTGATTTAGTCACATCTTCGGAAGGAAATCCCTCCCATTCTATGCCTGATCCTCAAAAAAAAGGATTTCTTCTGAATGCTCCCGTCTTATTACTTGCAGAGCATATTTTGGGGTCGATTCCTCTCTGGGAAGTCAAAAGCAAGAACCGGAAAGAAGGACTTCGCGAAAAGGAAGTTGTGCGTGAGGTGTACTATCGAGGTGAACTGCGAAAAATCCCCTTGGTGATTTATGCGAGCGGAGACCTAGGACTTCCGAATTCCGTGGATCTTGAGCTCTTCCGTGGGTTTGAACGCTGGGCGCTTAGCCAGCTTGAGCGGAAGAAAGTCTTAGACCCCATTGTGAGAATTTCAGGAGCAGAGATTCTGCAGGCGGCGGGGAAGGAGCCGTCGGGTGCTGCGTATGCTGAGGTCGATCGCTTCTTTTTACGGATGGCTGGGACCATGATTTCAGCAGGTCGCACAAAAACTGAGGTAGGGGAGGGGGTAAGAGGAAGTGGTCCCTTGAATCGCAAACGGTTGCGAAGCAACAAGGGGATTGTTTTTAAGATCTTCGGAACGGTGGTATTACCAGGGCAACCAAATAAGAAGGGTGAGATGGTAGATAAGTATGAGGTGGAGCTTGCTCCGTGGTATCGCGATAGTTTGTTGATGGGCAATTGTTTTGTAATTGATCACTCACTATTTACTGGGATGAAGGGGTCACTCTCAAAGTTATTACATCAGCTACTGCATAATCTCTTCTATCTCGGAAAAGGACATGCAGAACAGCGATATTCCGATCTTGTAGGGTATTGGCAAATCAAGAGATATATGGCGAAGTCGAAAGTGATGGAACAGTTTGCCGAGGCCCATTGTGAACTTCTGAAGCGAGGGTTCCTAGAGCATTGGCAGATTGTGCCGGTCGGGGTACGGGAGCAAAAAGACTTTCTGTTTATTTGGGATGCTGGGTCAGCTTGGTGGAAAACGGAAGCTCAATTGCCAGAGTTACAGGCTAAGTATGAACTCGGAGAACCGCATCATAGGGACTCAGATCCTGTAATCGATCCATTTCTCACGGCGCTTCCGGAACCAAGTACAGGAGCGGCCATGACATCAGCCACTGATACTAATTCAGCAGCACGGTTACTAGACGAGATTATAAGTTTGTCCGGTCGCCGGAAAGATCCGGACGTGTGGGAAAAATGGTGGAAGCGAGCGATCGCGGTAGTTCCTCACCCACGGATTTGGCTTCGGATTGGTGAAGTGAAAGAAAGGAAGGCGCGTGGAGAACGGATTAATATGGGAAGCTATCTCGCGAAGCTGATTAAGATTGAAGCCAAAGGCCTCGGAGTCCCCTGGGCTGAGGACGAGAACAGGACCACGTAGGAGGAGTGGGAGGAATAGGCGGCAACATCTCTTCAGCGGGACGTATCATGTCCCATGGAACAGATTGGGCGAAGTATACGTCACCGGATTCGTGCAGCCAGTGTGCGTCTCTCACAGGAAGCGACCG
>NZ_JBLFBO010000138.1:0-1138 GCF_047338595.1 Nitrospira sp. BLG_1 | reverse complement strand
CCGTCCGTGTCAGTGTCCTCCACCGCATACACTGTTGAGTAAGTCAGGCCTTTCTATAGAGGCACGTCCCTACACTGTCCTACGCTGCACAAATAATTATCGCTATATTCGTAATATCGTCTTGACACGCGAGAGACATCCGCGTAGTAGTGCAAGTCAATAATTGAGTAAGCAATAGATATTAGTATAACTACATACGGTTGTTTTGCACGCATACATCGTAAATGGTTCGCGCAAGCACTCGCATGGATGACGGACCCTCGACGAAAGAACGCGCCCGCCGGATGATTGAGCGGGATATGGGGGCACGGTTACTCGACACCCTCAATGATGCACGCACCGTGGAAGTCATGCTGAACGCGGATGGGCGGCTCTGGTGTGAGTGGCTCGGGCAGGGGATGGCGTGCATTGGGACGTTTCCTGCCGCCCGCGCGGAAGCCATCATCAAAACCGTGGCGGGGTTTCATCGCAAAGAAATCACGCGCCAGTCCCCCTACCTCGACGGGGAATTTCCTCTCGACGGCTCCCGGTTTGCCGCACAGATCCCGCCGATTGTTCCCGCTCCGACCTTTGCGATCCGCAAACGGGCACTCGCGGTCTTTCGACTCGAGCAGTATGTGGAGCAGGGGATCATGACGGCACAGCAACGAGACGTGCTCCTCACCGCCATTGCCACTCGACGAAACATCCTCGTAGTCGGCGGGACGGGGTCGGGCAAGACCACCCTGGTGAATGCGCTGATCGACAGCATGATGGACACCTTTCCCCATCTGCGCATGTTCATTTTCGAGGATACGGCTGAAATCCAATGCCGTGCCGAGAACTGCGTGCAGTACCACACCACCGTGGATGTCACGATGGCGACACTCTTGAAGATTTCCATGCGCATGCGGCCCGACACCATCTTAGTCGGAGAAGTCCGAGGGCCAGAAGCGCTGGATCTGCTCATGGCCTGGAACAGCGGACATGAAGGGGGCATTGCGACCCTGCATGCGAATCATGCCAGGGCTGGGCTCTCGAAGCTGGCGCTGTATATCAGCATGAACCAAGACTATCCCAAACCCATCGAACCGCTGATCGCCGAAGCCGTACAGGTCGTCGTGCACATCACCCGCTGTGCGGAGGGCCGCCGCGTCGA
>NZ_JBLFBO010000137.1:0-1139 GCF_047338595.1 Nitrospira sp. BLG_1 | reverse complement strand
TGTAGTGCTCCCCATTAGTCAAGCAGCCACAAACTGAGTACTGTGGCTGAGTTGTTGTTCGACCTGACATGGCGTCCGATACCCGAGCGCCGAATGCAAATAGCTTGTATTGTACCAATTGACCCACGCCGCCAGAGCGCGTTCCAGCTCCAGTGAACTCGTCCACTCCCGGAGCCAGAGGAGTTCTTCTTTGAGTGTTCGCATGAGCCGTTCTGTGTCGGCGTTCCCTTTCGGGTTGTTATAGCTTGTGAACGCCTGTGTGATGCCGAGTGTCGCGCAGGTTTTCATAAAGGCGACCGACGTGGGCTGACACCCATTGTCGCTCATCAACGACACTCCTTGGCCCTGGACTCCCGCCGGGAATTGTTGCTGCACCGCCTGCTCCAGCGCCAGGAGCCAGTGCGCACTCTTCGCTTGCAGCCCGGCGTAGTGGCCCACAATCTTCTTCGTGTACCAGTCCAGCACGAGCACGACATACACCCAGCCAATGGGCTCGACCATCACCTTGGTCATGTCGATGCCCCACCATTGATGGGGAGCTGTTGGGCGCGGCTTGCTCCGGCCGGGTGTCCGTGTCGCTTTCAGCCGGGGATTGGCCTTCACCAGCAGCCCGTGTTGCCGCATCAGCCGTAGCACCCGTTTCTTGTTGATCGGTAGTCCGTCTACAAACCGCAGATGGGCCCAGATGCGGCGATAGCCCCAGAACGGATGCTCAGCCTTCAGGGTTCGGATACGCTGCACGACGGTCTCGTTTCGCTTCGCGACGGCTACCGAGGTGCGCCACCTCATGGCCACCCCTCCGTGTCGCTTTTTTTGAGCTCCAGCGTCAATTCACCGACGAGGCTCTTCAGCCGAGCATTCTCGCGTTGGAGGCGTGCTTCACGGTCCGTCTGTTGGGCCACCTCAAATGTTTTCGGCGCGTTCGCCAGAAATTGATCGCGCCACTGATAATACTGAGCTTGGCTGATCTGATAGTCCTGACAAATCGCCCCGACCGATTTGCCCTTGAGGCCCTCCAGAACGACGATGGCTTTGGTCTTCGCGTCCCACTTCCGTCGCTTCATGGCTGATCCCTCCTTGGTGGATCAGCCACAGTCTACTCAGTTCCGGTGGCCGCTGTCTTAATGGGGAGCAGTATA
>NZ_JBLFBO010000136.1:0-1148 GCF_047338595.1 Nitrospira sp. BLG_1 | reverse complement strand
TGTATAAGTCAAGACTTTATCTGACAGACAGCGAGTCCTCACCGGGTTTACGCCGCTAACATTTTCTCCTTCGCCAAGGGCACACTGTCGAGGAACGTCTGCCTCGGCGTTTTGCCGTAACACCAGCGGCCCTGATGCGGCCGCTGCTCGTTATACTCCTGGAGCCACGTCTCCAAGTCGGCCTGGAGCGCCTCCAGCGTCCGGTAGATCTTCTTGCGAAATGCGACGCGGTAGAACTCGTTGAGCATCGTCTTGTGGAAGCGTTCACAGATCCCGTTGGTCTGGGGATGCCGAGTCTTCGTCCGGGTGTGATCGATGTTCTCGACGGCCAGATACAGTTCGTACTCATGGCGGTCTGGGGCCCCGCAGTACTCTGTGCCGCGATCCGTGAGGACCCGATTCAGCGGAATGTCGTGCTGCTCGAAGCACGGCAGCACCTGGTCATTGAGCAGATCAGCCGCCGTGACCGGGGTCTTGCGATCATACAGCTTCGCAAACCCAAGCTTGCTATACGTGTCGATGAAGGTCTGTTGATAAATCCGCCCCACCCCTTTCAGCGTCCCGACATAGAACGTATCCTGTGCCCCACAGTAGCCGGGACACTCGCTCTCGAATTCGCCATGCGCTTCTTTGTCGGCCTTCGCCTTCTCCAGGGCCACCACTTGGGCTTCGGTGAGCACCAGTCCGTCTTGCGCCACCTTCGCTTCTAACGCCTTCAGCCGTTTCCGCATGGTCTCCAACTCATGCCGGAGCCAGATACAGCGGACGCCGGCGGGTGAGATCGTCAGGGCCTGCTTGCGCAATTCGTTGGCCACCCGCACTTGGCCCCAGGCAGGCTGCGCGATCGCCAGCTCGACGATGGCCAGTTCGACCTCCGGTGCCACGCGATTCTTCAGGAGCGGTTTCTGGCGAGAGATCTCCTGCAGGGCCGCCTCGCCACCCGTCTCATAGAGTTCCTTGAACCGATAGAAGCTGTCTCGGCTATAGCCCATCACCTGGCAGGCCTTGGACACATTGCCGAGTTGCTTCGCCAATTCCAACACGCCGACCTTCGCCCGGATGATCTTCTGCTCGGTGGTCATCGTCCTCACTCCTTTCGATGAAGGGAGGACTCTACCGGACTGTCAGATGAAGTTCTAGCATATACA